>JASLDB010000012.1 GCA_030151665.1 Neisseriaceae bacterium | reverse complement strand
GCTTTTTTAACCCTTGCCCAAGACATTAATCTTCTGGCAAGTTTGGGGGTGCGCTTGGTCTTGGTACATGGGGTGCGCCAATATGTGAATCGACTTATGCAACAAGCTGGTTTGAGTATTCAATACCATGCTGGTCGTCGCATCACAGACAACACCACCCTTGATAAAGCCAAGCAAGCTTGTGGCATGGTCAGGTTTGACGTGGAATCTGCTTTATCCATGGGGATGCCTCATACACCTTCTAGCAATATTCGCTTACGCATTACTTCAGGCAACTTCTTATCTGCACGCCCACTGGGGGTAATTGATGGCGTGGACATGCAATATGCAGGCCGTGTTCGCAAAGTCGATCACCATGCCATTGAAACCATGTTAAATGCAGGCAATGTGGTGTTAATCAGCCCCTTGGGACATTCCTTAAGTGGTTACAGTTACAACTTGGCGCTGGAAGAGGTTGCAGCAGATGTGGCGATGGCGCTTAAAGCTGAAAAATTGGTTTTCTTAAGCCCTGAAGCCGGTGTGATTGACCAAAACAATGAAATTATTAGCACCTTAACCACCGATGAAGTGGCATGCTTATTAAGCAACACGCCGCAGTCTATTGGCGTCACTCGCATTTTAAGTGCCATTGACAAAGCCTTGCGCCATGATGTGCACCGGGCACATTTAATTTCGGGTCTTGAAGATGGTTCGCTATTTAAAGAATTGTTCACCCGAGAAGGTGTCGGTACTGCTTTTGCCAAATCCTCTTTTTTGAAAGTGGAACACGCACGAGCTGAGGACATCCCTGATATTATCCGTTTGATTCGACCACTAGAAGAACAAGGCATTTTGGTACCACGCAGTATTTCTTACTTAGAAAACCACATTCATGAATTTCATTTATTAAAAAATGACCAACAAATTTGCGGCTGTGTGGCGTTAAAATCATTCCCAGAAAACAATACTGCCGAACTGGCTTGTTTGGTTGTGGCACCCGAAACGCAAGCGGGAGGTCATGGTGATGTGCTATTGAATTTTGTACTCAAACAAGCCAAAACCGAACAATTGGATGCTGTATTTTGCTTGTCTACACAAACTGGCGATTGGTTTACTGAGCGGGGCTTTTTGCCAGCACAAACCGATATTTTACCGCGTGAACGATTAAACGAATACATGAGCAACAAACGCCAATCCAAAATCTTTGTTTACCCTTTGGATCGCCGCTAAGACGGTATTCAAGCACTGCTTTATCCTTTACAATAAGGTATTCACTCATGGACACAAGATCCATGGTTAACATAACAAAAGGACACCAGCTATGACTCGCATGGTTAAATGTGTGAAACTTGGCAAAGAAGCGCCAGGCATGAAATTTGCCCCACTACCCAATGCATTGGGCCAACGCATTTTAGAAAATGTTTCTCAAGAGGCTTGGGAAGGTTGGTTAAGCTACCAAACCATGTTAATCAATGAAAACCGATTGAGCCTAGCCGATACACGTGCTCGCCAATACATTGCCCAACAAATGGAAAACTATTTTTTTGGTGACCAAGTTGATGGCATCAGTGGTTTTACCCCACCAACAGAATAACCCTGTAAAGGCTGCTCATGATAAGGCAGCCTTTTTTGTCTATTGCTCCAATAACTGTCATAAAACTGCTATAGACTTTTCGCATCCCGTGTCCCACTCATATAACAACAGCAAGGTCATCCATGGAAGCCCAAGAAAAATTCATTTGCCGAGAAATCAGTTTACTGGCGTTTAACCGCCGTGTTTTAGCACAAGCACAAAATCCTGATATTCCTTTATTAGAGCGCTTACGATTTTTGTGTATTGTGTCATCGAATCTGGATGAATTTTTTGAAGTGCGTATGGCTTGGTTAAAAAACCAGCTAAAATTAAACCCCAATCTACCCTTGATGAATGGCGACTTACCGCACCAAGTGATTGTCAATGTCACTGAAAAAGCCAGACGCATTATCAGCGATCAATACAGCTTATTCAATGATGAGTTGGTGCCACTATTGCGCCAAGAAAGCATTTATTTTTACCATCGCCATGAGTGGAGCCAAGCACAAAGTGATTGGATTGAAGAGTATTTTAAACGTGAAGTTTACCCTGTTCTCACCCCCATTGGTTTAGACCCTTCTCACCCATTTCCTCGTCCATTGAATAAGTCTTTAAACTTTGCAGTGGAATTAGATGGCAAAGATGCCTTTGGTCGTGCGTCTGGCATGGCGATTGTCCAAGCACCACGTATTTTGCCACGCATTGTTGCCCTCCCCAATGAATTATGTGATGGCAACAATGGCTTTGTATTCTTGTCTTCTATTGTTCATGCCCATGTCAACACTTTGTTCCGTGGCATGAAGGTCAAAGGTTGTCATCAATTCCGTCTAACTCGTGATAGCGATTTAACGGTTGATGAAGAAGATTTAAAAGATTTGCGCACCGCCATTCAAGGTGAATTGCATGATAGGCAATATGGTAAAGCTGTACGATTGGAAGTATCAAATAACTGTTCAAGCCATGTTAGTGATTTTTTATTGGCACATTTTGAATTAACAGAAGCTGAACTGTATCGAGTGAACGGCCCTGTCAATTTGGTTCGCCTCATGTCTGTCACTGACATGTTAGATCGTCCTGATTTAACTTTTACGCCCTATTTGCCTTCCTTACCCAAAGCCTTGCAAACCAGCAGCAATATTTTTGATGTTTTGCGCCAAGAAGATGTTTTGCTACACCACCCTTACCAATCATTTCAACCAGTGGTCAATTTTATTCAAGAAGCAGCACAAGACCCCAATGTGGTTGCCATTAAAATGACCATCTACCGAACAGGTGCCAATTCAGATCTGGTCAAGGCATTACTTGCTGCTACCTTGGCAGGGAAACAAGTCACTGTCGTGGTCGAATTGCGTGCTCGCTTTGATGAAGAAACCAACGTCAACTGGGCAAGACAACTTGAACAAGTGGGTGCCCATGTGGTGTATGGCGTGTTTGGCTACAAAGTCCATGCCAAAATGGCACTGGTTGTTCGCCGTGAAGAAGGTCAATTAAAGCGCTATGCCCACTTAGGCACAGGCAATTACCACCAAAGCACATCTCGCTTTTATACCGATTTAGGCTTAATGACCACGGATGAAAAAATCACCTCTGATGTCAACCAGCTTTTTATGGAAATCACAGGGCTGGGCCAACCCAGTAAATTGTCCCGACTTTACCAAAGTCCATTTACCTTATTCAATATGTTATTAGACAATATTGATGTTGAAATTGCAGCAGCCAAAGCCGGTCAAAAAGCACTCATTGTTGCCAAGATGAACTCTTTATTAGAGCCATCTATTATTGATAAATTGTATGAGGCTAGCCAAGCAGGTGTCACCATACAATTAATTGTGCGTGGCATGTGCGCATTGCGACCCGGTGTTGCAGGAATGTCAGACAATATTACTGTCCGCTCAATTGTAGGCCGACAGCTAGAACATTCACGTGTTTTTTACTTTTACCATGATGGTGAGGAAAAAGCCTTTATTGCTAGTGCAGATTGGATGGGACGCAACTTTTTCCGCCGCATTGAAACCTGTACCCCTGTTTTACAACCCACACTCAAGCAACGCCTTATTCGCGAAACATTGACTCTCGGCTTACAAGACAATAGCCAAGCTTGGCAAATGAACGCTGAGGGTGGTTATGATAAAGTTATCCCCAAAGAGGGTGAAGAAATTATTAGCCTACAAGACACTTTAATCAAAGAATACATGAGCGCGCATGTTTAAATCATAATGGGTCATCAAAACCGCACAAAAGATTTCTTGTGCGGTTTTTTTATACCTTACCAATACATTGACTTCTATGAATACTCTCTTCATCCCTCCCTCTTTCTCATGTACAGCACAAACCGACAAAATACAACAACGTCATTTTCATATTTTATGCTATGATGCGGTATTTTTAAAACCTAGGTTTTCCTTGAAGATACCAACCAATAGGATTCATTTTATGATGCAAAAAAATAAGCTACCTACCCTATTATTAGCTGTTATCAGTGCTGGTTTATTAACCTTAACCGCTTGTGGTGACAAGGCCGACAGTACCAAGAATGGCACTGCCAGTGAAGTGGTAGAAAGTTCGGGTAATTGGAAAGCCAAACCCAGTGAACTATCCAGTGCCAATGCTTCTGATATCAAAGCAGATTTGGCTGTATTAAACCCGATTGTGAATCAATCCAATGAAAAAGGCATTGCCATCCTCAAAGAAATACAACAAGCCAAAGATGATCAGGCCAAGATTAAAACATTGGTGGCCAAAAGCATGAAAATACAATTTGACAATGAACAACAAATTTTGAATTTAAATCTCAAAAGCTCAGAAGTACAAAGTATTCGCATACAGATGATTGACAGCACTGCAACAGCAAAACAATTGTTTGATATGTTTAATCAACCTAGTTTTGATATGAAAAACCCCGATGCGCAATTCCAAGCTCTCAGCAAACGCTCGATGGCAATTCAGCAGCGCATTGGCTTAGAACTGGATGCCTTAAACCAAAAACATCCATAAGCCCCAAACAACTGGCAAATGAACGATATTTGCCAGTTTATTTGGTAATATTGTCCGTTTCTCGTGGGTTCTCATCATCGTCAATCACATCCAGACTATCCACAAAGTCTTCTCCACACCCTTTGATATGCACCCATTCTGGTTCAACCATCGTCACACGCAATGGGCCACTAAAACGCAACAATCCCATTAAACCACCAAAGAACAGTAGCAACAATAACCACCACATTGACAAGATTGATAATGGGCTGATAATAGGCGAAATAACGCTGGTTACTAGCATCAATAAAAAGACCAAAAATCGCAAATTACGCTGATTAACATGCTCCTGACACAAGCCAATGGATAAGGTAATTTTTTTGCGTGTCAAAAAATACATCACAAAAAAAATCAAAAAATTAATCATCAACAAAACATACATAAACGAAGTCTGCCAATGCAAGGTGTGTTTTTTATACTCAACAATATTGGCATTACAACAGACGCAACGCTGTGGCAAATGATGGTTCTCAATGTGTACCAATAAACATTGCTGTGTATAAGAATAGCGATACGGATAAGTCTTAGGCTCCTGTACCACAGCAGCTACCGCTTCGCTTTCTTCATCCAATAATGGTGGCAGATAGGGATCAAAATCAGGTTTCATACCACTCACAATAATGACAAATAATTAATTTTAATCCATTCCAAGTATTTGCTCAATCAAAGCGCATCAAAAAAGCGGCCGTTGGCCGCTTGGTTTATTTTTTGGCTTGCACCGTATCCGTTGCCAAACAACGAAGATTGGGCGTCTTGGGCTGATTGCGCAAACAAGCTTGCAATGCCGCATTGTCCATTGGTGCAAATGAATCATTTTTTTGGATATCACGGCGATAAGAAGGAATGTATTTAGGGTAATAATCCCAAGTGTACTCACCCCATTTTAATGCTTCATACTGATTGCCAATGCGCATTTGATAAAGCGCATATTTAAACACTTGGCTACCAAATGGCCGATACGTTGATGTTGATTTGGCCACATCCACTTCCCAAGCTTGCACTGGGTCAGCAGTGATGGGGTTGATATAACGCATCAACATACTTTGTGCATAGTACGTCAAGAAATACTCTTGTTCACTAAAGTTTTTTAAGTAAATGGTTTTTTTGGTGCGCACATCAGCGCTGTCCGCTTTTTTGTGCGAAAAACCCAACATGGTGTTATATGCAATGGCTGTGCGACTCACTTCACCCAAAGCAACAATCGCCAAAGCAGCCACCAACCAAGGTCGAAATGAATAGGCTTCTTTTTGGGGTCTATCCCCTTCTATTGCATCTGTATCTGTTTTGATTACTTTAGGCTGTGTACCAGCAAAACTTAAAAAAACCACCATTGGTGCCAAGAAGAATACATACCACAATGGGTATTCCAACATACTGTGGCACAACGTAACCACCAATAATGCAGCAACAAAAATATGGTGAATACTTTGTCTTTGCAAAACCAATTTAGCCAAAATCCATACTATACTGCCCATCGCCAAGACCGTACCCACCACACCTGTTTCAGCCAAAAGCTGCAATACCATATTGTGACTGTGGGTGTATAACACCCCTGTTCGACCACGACCAGCAAATTCTGGCAAACCATCCAAGAAAAAACCCTCAGAAGAATAACTACTAAAGCCTTTACCAAACCAAGGAGATGATTGGAAAATCATCCATGCTTTTTTCCATTCATATTGGCGAGAACTGTCTACCGCTGGACCACCCACGGCTCGGTCTAAGCCCCCTTTAAACTGCCAGCCAAATAACTCCAACACATGGCTTAACAAGCCTTGCATTAGCAATACCCACGCCATGGCCAAAAAGAGCACCAGCAATACGCGGCGGTTTTTCCACTGAAAACACAAGGCAAACAATGCCAAGCCACCCACCAAAACTGCATAAACTGTAATAGAACGAGAAGCCACCAATCCCAAACTCGCACCCAACCACAGCACCAACAACACACCTAACCATTTGGGTAGCTTGCCCATGGCCAATAAGTAACTGGCACCAATCACACCCCAAGTCATGTAATGACCCAAGTGATTTCGCTGTCCTAATTGACCAAAGATATTGCTGATACTGCCTGCGCGCATGATGGCGCCTTTGAACCAGCTTTCCACACGGAAAAACTGAATCCACATCACCGCACTTTCCAACACGGTACCCAATACCAAAGCTGCTGCAATTAAGGTTAGTACATGCTCTGCACCCCATTCATGAATCAAACCATTCATGGCAAAAGCCAATAATGCCATGACCAGTAAAATCGCCACGGTTAAATGCACTTGGCTTTGCCATGGGAGGGCTAAAAAATAAGCTTGTGCAGTAAGGTACAAGGCAAAAGCCGTCATTGCCCAAACCACAAAAGGCACCTTGATGCGCAAGGTGCCTAAAAATGCAGCCATAATAACAATGACCAAGACCATGACCATTGCCAAGCTTTCGGTATAAAAGCTACTCAATGGACCCACTCGGTAAGTCATCTGAAAAGGGACAATAAATAAAGCCATCAACGCGGTGATGGCCAACCATTGTGCAATTTTGCTAAAACGGTTTTCAGTATTCATAGCAAGGATTGTAAATTTTTTTCAGGCAATTGTGCAGATTTTTTCGCAAAAATTAAGCAACCTATAAAAAATACCAAACACAAAAACACAGTCATCAATGCAAGTAATTGACTTAAAAAATCTTTATCAAACACACGCATTACCGCTTCGGCAAAATAAAATAAAATTACCAAGCTACTATATTGATAGGTATAACGCTTACCTTTTAAAATACCCGGAATTAATAAGCAAAGTGGCAATGCTTTCAATGCCATCCATGATCCGCCACTTCGAATCGGCGCCCACCACAACTCCCACCCCATGGTAATCACAATCAAACTGATTAAAGCAATAGAGGTGATGTATCGGGTTTTGGTTAGTTTAGCGACCAAGGCACTATTGTCTACAGTTTTACTCATCTTCTTCAATAACCAATGGTTTCACGCGCACCCAATTGCACACAATCAAACCAAATTCATACAAAATAACCAAAGGAATCGCCAACATAATTTGGGAAATAATATCAGGTGGTGTAATCACCGCGGCGATAATAAACGCACCCACAACCACATAAGGTCTGGCTGCTTTTAATTGTTCTTGGGTAACCACCCCCATGCGGTTTAAAACAATCACCACAATCGGCACTTCAAATGTTACCCCAAATGCCAAAAACATGCCCAAAATAAATGACAAATACTTATCAATATCGGTTGCCATAACCACACCCTCTGGCGTCATGCTGGTCAAAAATTTGAATACCATGGGAAAAACCAAGAAGAATGCAAAAGCCATCCCAATAAAAAACAATGCCACTGATGAAAACACCAGTGGAAACACCAACCGTTTTTCATGTTTATACATAGCAGGGGCAATAAATGCCCACACTTGGTACAAAGTATTGGGCAAAGACAACAAAAAGCCCGCCATGAGTGTGACCTTTAAAGGTACAAAAAATGGTGCAATCACATCAATGGCTTGCATTTGATTGCCCGCAGGCAATGCTTGCATTAATGGTGCCGCAACAAAGGTGTATAATTCTTTTCGAAAGGGTGCCAATACCAAAAAGCACAACAAAACCCCAATCAAGATGCGCACCAAACGGGTGCGCAATTCTAATAAATGTTCAATCAATGGCTGTGATGTTTGATCCATACCCATTCGCTTTTATTTCTTCAATCTGCGTCTAATCCGCAATTTAGGGCTAGACAAGGGCTTGGGACGATATGACCGACGGCTTTGCCTGGCTTGTTGCCCCAATGATAAACGGTGGTTACCAATGCGTTGCTGTGCTTGTATCCAATCCCGTTCCTCAGCAAAATCATCTACCGTTCGCATCGGTGGCAAATTCATCCAAGCATCTCGCCCTTTATCATGCCCCACTTGTTTTTGCATGGCACTTAATTCATCTTCCATGCTACTAATGCTGTTTTGCATTTCCAAACGCATGGCACTGGCAGCCGATTGAATATCATCTTTTATTTTACCCAATTCAGTGGCATTGATTTCACTGTTGAGTTCATTTTTAACATTGCTAACAAAGCCCTGAATACGACCCATCCATTGACCGAGTGTTCGGGCAACTTTGGGTAGGCGTTCAGGGCCCAGTACGATTAAGGCAACAATTAAAAATAAAACAATTTTGCCAAAGCTTAATTCAAACATGGTTAGGATTTACTTTGCGTCTGTCTCATCTTTTTTCTCAGCCACATCTGTTTTTTCTGAGGTGGCTGATTTTTTATCCGCTTCAGTACCTTCATTCAAACCTTGTTTAAAATCATGCACAGCAGAACCCAAATCCTTGCCCACATTGCGCAATTTTTTTGTGCCAAAAATCAAAACCACTACCAATAAAACAACCAACCAATGCCAAATAGAAAATGCACCCATTATTACTCTGCCTTTATGCTTGTGGACGACCTAAAATATGAATATGAATGTGGAAAACTTCTTGTCCGCCACCAATACCTGTATTGATTTGGGTCTTAAAGCCATGACCCAAACCTTGTTCTTTTGCAATTTGTGGTACTTGCAACATCATTCGACCCAGTAAAGTCTCATCAACCGATTCGGCATGTGCCAATGATTCAATGTGTTTTTTGGGAATCAATAAAATATGCACAGGTGCAGAAGGACGAATGTCTTTAAATGCCAACATTTCATCGTTTTCAAACACCACTTCCGAAGGAATGGCTTTATCAATAATTTTGCAGAAAATACAATCACTCATGTTTTATGTCCGTTATTTCACATTAAACTGAAGTTCTAGACGCTTTTTCGTCCAAACCCGAAATATTTTGGCGACGACGCAATTCCATCAAAACATCTTCAGGACGCAAGCCATGGTAAGTCAATAACACCATGGTGTGAAACCACACATCAGCTACCTCTTTAATCAAAGGCAATTTGTCACCGTCTTTGGAAGCCATCAATACTTCGCCTGCTTCTTCAATGACTTTTTTCAAAATGGCATCTTCGCCCTTGTGCAACAATTGTGATACATAAGAAGATTCTGCTGCTGCATGGCGACGCGCTTCCAATGTATCACCAATTTCCACTAGCACATTGCCTGCCAATGAGCGGGCTTTATCATCTACATTATTGTCCATAAATATCTGCCTCGTTTTTTAGCACTGGGTCGATTGTGACCCATTGATTGTCTTGGTACTGGCGATAAAAACAACTCTCCCGCCCGGTATGGCAAGCGATACCACCATGTTGCTTAATCATCAACAGCACCGCATCACCATCGCAATCCAAATGCACCGATGACACATCTTGCGTATGACCAGACTCTTCACCTTTGTGCCACAATTTTTGACGTGAGCGGCTAAAATAATGTGCCTGACCTGTTGCCAATGTTCGCTCTAATGCTTCGGCATTCATCCATGCCACCATCAAAATGCGTTTGTTTGCCTCATCTTGTGCAATGGCACAAACCAAACCCTTGTCATCAAATTTTACTGCGTCCAATATCGACATGTCTTCGCCCTTATAAACGCACTTCAATACCCGCTTGCCTCATGGCAGCTTTGGCTTCACCAATGCTCACTTCACCAAAGTGAAAAATACTGGCAGCCAATACCGCATCGGCTTTACCTTCTAAAACGCCATCAACCAAATGTTGAACATTGCCCACACCACCAGATGCCACCACTGGAATATCCACAGCTTCACTCACAGCACGGGTCAATGGTAAGTTAAAGCCAATTTTTGTGCCATCCCTATCCATGCTTGTTAACAAGATTTCACCTGCGCCTCGCTTTTGCATCTCTTTTGCCCACTCAACGGCATCCAAACCTGTTGCGTTGCGACCACCATGGGTAAAAACTTCCCAACGACTATTGTCGTCATTGACCGCTTTAGCATCAATGGCAACCACAATGGCTTGTGAGCCAAAAAAACCACTGGCTTCATTCACCAAATCAGGGTTGGTAATGGCTGCGGTGTTGATACTGACTTTGTCAGCACCAGCATTCAATAAACGACGTACATCAGCAACACTGCGAACACCACCGCCCACTGTCAGCGGAATAAACACTTGGCTTGCTACCGCTTCAATCACATGCAAAATGGTGTCACGATTGTCTGAGCTGGCCGTGATATCCAAAAAAGTGATTTCATCTGCACCAGCATCGTTATAGCGCTTCGCCACTTCAACTGGGTCACCTGCATCACGCAACGACACAAAGTTCACGCCTTTGACAACTCGACCGCCTTCTACATCCAAACAAGGGATAATCCGTTTTGCTAGCATGTTTTTTCTACACTCTATAAATCAATACCACGTTTTGTTTTTGGTATAACGCGGTGTTGGTTGTTCATCAAATTCCAATTGGGTTTCTTGCAATTCGTATTCCACATTTTTACTGAAAATACGGTATAGCATGATTAACAGCCCTGCCAGTAGCATGACTGCGCCATAGATAAACCAACCACCCATTGAGGAATATGGTAAATAATCCATGGCAAACAAAACATTGCACAACAGCCAAGCCACCACCACAAGCATGGCCACACGAGAGGTTTTTTTCAACGTACGAGACGTGAAAACAGCCCATGTGGGTGCCATAATGAGGAAAAAGAGCAGCAATTGTGTCGCAGGTTTGTTAAAACTTGATGAAAAAATCTCACCAAATGCGGCCCAGTAGCCACCATCTATGGTTGGATTGCTACTGTATATATACAAAGCTTGACGCCATAGCGTTAACATAAACGATATGGCGGTCAAGATCAGTGTTAGTAAAACTTTCATTATTTGCTTAATTCATCTGCCAGTTGTTGTGCTTCTTCAAAATCGATACTGCCCTCATAAATGGCTCGACCGGTAATCGCCCCTTCTACACCGCTGGCTTCTACGGCGCATAAAGCACGAACATCATCCAAATTGGTCAAACCACCTGAAGCCACAACAGGAATATTAATGGCTTCTGCCAATGCTTGTGTGGCTTCAATGTTGACACCACTTAACATGCCATCACGGCCAATATCAGTATAAATAATACTGTGTGTACCATAATCAGCAAAACGCTTTGCCAAATCAGTCACATGGTATTTTGTCAGTTTGGCCCAACCATCAATGGCCACTTGTCCATCCTTGGCATCCAAACCCACGATAATTTGTCCTGGAAACGCATCACAAGCATCATGTAAAAATTGTGGATTTTTCACTGCGGCCGTACCAATAATCACATATTGTAGACCCAAATCCAAATACTTCTCCACCGTTTCCATATCACGAATACCACCACCCAATTGCACGGGAATATCGTGTGATACTTCTTGTAAAATCTCTTTGATGGCACCAAAATTTTTCGGTCTGCCAGCAAATGCACCATCTAAATCCACCAAGTGTAAGCGACGTGCACCTTGCTCAACCCAATGCAATGCCATTTCAACAGGACGATCCGAAAAAACCGTTGCATCCTCCATTAAACCTTGTCGTAGACGAACACATTGGCCTTCTTTTAAATCAATTGCAGGAATCAATAACATTTTTATATAACCAAATAGAAAGTTAAATCATTAAACAATAAAAGACGCTGCCATAAAACAGCACCAATAAAATCTATCACAATTCATTATAAACGAATCATTCTGATTTTAAAGCCAAAGCCATGACAAAACCACTTGCGCTTTGTTTTTCTTAAGATGATTTGCCATGACACAAAAATTTAGCACTGCCAATCAATAAAATTACGCAACAATGTTAAACCTGCTTGGTGGCTTTTCTCAGGGTGAAATTGTGTGGCAAAAACATTGTCCTTGCCCACCACACAAGCAAATGCATCTGGATATTCAGTTTGTGCTAGCACAATATCTTGGTTCTTTGGGGCAAAATGATAGCTGTGCACATAGTAAAACCGCTCGCCATTTGCAATATCTTGAAACATCGGATGGGATTGGGTTTGGTACACATTGTTCCAACCCATGTGTGGCACTTTTAAGCGCTCGCCTTCTGCTGTGATTAGTGGCTGCTCAAAACGCTTCACTTCGCCTGCGAACCAGCCTAAACCAGCGGTATTGCCCTCTTCACTATTGGCAAATAGCAATTGTGCGCCCACGCAAACACCCAAAAAAGGCTTATTTTGAAAAGCATGTAACACAGCCTCGCCCAAGCCACTGTCATGTAATGCTTTCATGCAATCGGGCATGGCACCTTGACCCGGAAAAACCACCCGATCTGCTGATAACACATCTTCGGGTTTATCCGTTAAAAAAACATCGGCACGATGATGGGCGTGATGGCTTGCCACTTGTACCGATTTTAAGACCGAATGCAAATTGCCCATGCCATAATCAACGACAGCTACTTTCACCGTGAATCTCCTCTAATGATTTTTTAACAAAGAATGCCATCTTAATCCGAAACCTTGCATTAGCAAATCATTATTTCACTTAAGTTAACATTAATAATGCACTTAAAACCAATGGCAAACTAAAAACCGATAAAACCGTCTCCAAACTAATGACACCTGCCATCAAATCACTGTCGCCACCCAATTGTTTGGCCAAGACATAAGCGGTGGGTGCCGTGGGTACTGCAAAAAACAAAGTCAGTAGTGCCAACTCCATTCCACCCAAACCCACCAACTTGGCAACCGCAAATGCCAATATGGGCATCAACACCAATCGCACAACACAAACACCCAGCAAAACCTTGAATGCTGCCAATAATTTCTCAATATTCAAAGCTGCACCAATACACAATAACCCCAAAGGCAAACTGGTACTGGCGAGCATTTTTAAAAAACCAGCACTGCCAAATGGCAAACCAACATGACTCAGGTTCAAAATCACACCAGCCAAGCAAGATAAAATCAATGGATTTTTCGTCATTGGTAGTAATAAAGAACGAACACTCACGCCTTTTTCTGCCGTAAATGCCCAAACAGACAAGACATTACAAGATGGAATCAGCACCGCCATAATCAAAGCCGAAATGGCCAAGCCATTTTGCCCCCACAAATCCATCACCACCGCCAAAGCCAAATATGTATTAAAGCGTAGCACCCCTTGGACATCGACACCAAAGCGTGCAGATGGTAAGGCCAATGCTTTGCGGTATACCAATAATAAAACCCATGCAGCTGCCAAAATAAGCAACACTGCCCATGCCAAACGTGGTAATTGTGGATTATCCAATGGTGCAGCTGCCAAACCACTAATCAAAAGTGCAGGAAACAGCAAGTAATAATTTAATTTCTCCGCCCCCCGCCAAAAATCTTCTTTTAGCCAAGCTTTATTGGCTAAAAAATACCCCATGCCCATCAAGGCAAACAGTGGCCACAAAGCCAAAATAACTTGTTGCATATTGATTTACCCACCTTGATGTCAAGGGGCCTTTCTTTTTTAATACTTTATCTAACAGTCAAACGAGCGAGCCCCAAACCAAACTTTTTCGTAACCCAATGACGATAAGACAACTGCCACTTTTTCTTCTTCATACCAAGCCGCTGCCGAAAAAACAAAATCCAACTTACCATCATTGTCCAAATCCACCGCAGCCAATAATTTGGGTAATTGCCCTTGCAATTCATCTATTTTCAATAGTCGGTATGCTTTATCGCCTACTTTTAATTGCCAAGTATAGTTAGCAATATTGGCATAATCTGGTGCCGATTCTGTATCCAGTAATTTACCACTGGCACTAAAAACATAAGACTGCCCTGCTGCATTTAAGGTAAAAGCCTTATTGGGCATTAAATGGATATTGGGAATGGTCAATCCTTGCTTTTTTATCGCAGTTAAATTTGGTAGATTCACCCAAGCCATGGTGTCTTTATGTGCTGTGATATTCTGTGTTTTTTCTTGAGCACACTCATCAAAGCCCTTTTGAACTTTGGCTTTTTCAGGCAGCAATTCAATATTTTTGCCTTTAATTCTCAAAGCCAACCACTGTCCTTTTGACGCTGCCAACATACTTGGATCGGGTCGATCTAAGCGATGAGCACCTGGTAAAAGAATCCCTTGTTCTTGCCATTTCACTACTGAAGGCGCAGCCTGAATAAGCGAAGACAATAAAACACCACTAATAACCAACACCAATCGAGTCCAACAAGCCATATTTTTCCCCTTTTTAAGAGCTTTACATACTACGTTAAGCTTGTGTTTTAGCAAATCCCCAGATAACAATTTATTGCCCACAAAAAAACACAGCCATCTTAATGAATAAGCTGTGTTCTAGATAAAAATTTAAATTTTTATTTTACAATATGATTATTGCGCTGACAGTTTATTTCGATCCAAAAGATTACATGTTTTTTCTGCTCCCAGATTACTCGCCTTTTCATACCAAGGTTCTGCTGCCTTCATGTCCTTCTTACCAAAAATCCCTTCAGAATAAAGATTACCAATGGTTATCATGGCTTGAATACTTAAACAATCATAACCTGTCATCCCCACTGCATGCGTCGGATGACTGGCTTTTTTTAACCAAGTTAATCCTGTTTCATGGTTCTGCACCACCCCATCACCTTTTATATACATAACCCCAAGATGATACTCAGCGGTCAGATCGCCTTTTGCTGCAGCTTGTTTAAAAATATCAAGTGCACGTTTCGTGTCTTTTATGGTGTCTTCTTTTAAATACATTTCGCCCAAAATGGCATAAGCTTGCATATTACCAATATCAACAGCCTTATTTAACCAATAAGATGCCTCTTTAATATTTCTTGGTACACCCTGACCATAATAATTCATGATGCCAAGGTAGTAATAAGCATCTTTTTCTTCATTTTCAGCCGCTTGCTTGAATAACTGATATGCAGATGCATAATGACTATATTGGGTTTCCTTGTCCATACTCGGTGCCGTTAAGTACTGATCTAACCCTTCTATAAACATGCTCATGCGCAAAACAACTGGTTTTTCCTCGTTATCTTCAATAGCAGCCTTTTTTAATGCTGCCTCTTCTTCCTTTTCACGCTTCAAGGCTTCTTTTGAACCAAATGCAGGCAAGACATCTATTTTGTGTTCATCATCACAATGTCGAAATTGCCACTCAGATGGTCTAAAATCGGCTTCAGCACCATCTTTTTCTTTCCACCAATCTGGTGCATCATAATCACGATCGAACCGCATTTTTTTCTCAAAAACCGCAACAGTCCCTTTTTTGCATAAAATAGTTGGTGTGGTTCTATCCAATACCAATCCATCTATACCTTGACGCTTAGGATAATAATACACAGGCCCAACTTCTTGTGCTTCAGCCAGCTCAACATAACCCTCAGATCCAACTGCAGAAGCCAATACACCTGCAATTTTTGTTGGCTTTTCAAAACGTGCCGCCTCAAACCCACCTAAAATCAATGGGTATGATTTCTCACCCATGTCACCACTATCCCTTCGATTAATCAATGTTCCTTTTGGGAAAACATACTCACCATACAAATGGTCTTGTTTTAAGATAAAATTTTGTCGAGCTAGAATCCTTTCGTTTTTAATATCCCAACTTTCTTCAGGTTCTTCCTCTATTAAATTGATTTGCTCCGTTCTTTCTGATGCATTTTCTTTTTCATAACTAATCACTTTTGAAAATTCATTTGCAAAAGCCAAAGTAGGACATGCCAGCAATACACCTATTGTCATCCATTTTTGCATTAGCTATTCCTTTTCTTTAATCATTATTAATATTTCATTGATTGAGTTTGAAGCACATCCACTTTGACTTTAGCATGACAAAAACACATCATCCAACCACAAAAAATCCCCTTGGCTAAATAAGGGGATTTTGATGGTCCATGTTAATGCGACAAAATCTTCGACAAGAAATGTTGTGCTCTTTCACTGCGATTGCCAGCAAAGAACTCGTCTTTGCTACAATTTTCAACGATTTTGCCTTCATCCATGAAGATAATGCGTGATGCCACTTTGCGCGCAAAGCCCATTTCATGGGTTACGCACACCATGGTCATGCCTTCTTGTGCTAACGACACCATTACGTCTAATACCTCTTGTACCATTTCAGGGTCAAGTGCACTTGTGGGTTCGTCAAACAACATCACCACAGGATCCATGCACAAGGCTCTGGCAATGGCTACGCGTTGTTGCTGACCACCTGATAATTCACTGGGGAATTTTTTGGCATGGGCACTTAAACCAACACGCTTTAAGTATTGCTCGGCTTTTGCCAGTGCTTCGGCTTTATTGCGTTTTAATACCTTAACTTGTGCCACGATTAGGTTATCCAACACACTTAAATGAGGAAACAATTCAAAATGCTGAAACACCATACCCACTTGGCTACGCAATTCTGGCAGATTGGTTTTTTTATCGGTTACCACAATATCATTCACGATAATTTCACCTTGTCCGATTGGTTCTAGGGCATTTACACATTTAATCAATGTGGATTTACCCGAACCCGATGGACCACAAACCACCACCACTTCACCTTTGCCAATTTCGCAACTGCAATCGGTTAGAACCTGAAAATCCCCATACCATTTGCTGACATTTTTCATGCTAATCATGCTGTTTTGATTGCTCATACACGTAACCTCTTATGCATCACTTTGACACCATAGCTGGCGGTGAAACTAATCACAAAATACACCAAGCCTGCCAATAAAATATAGGGGGTGAGTAAACCCATTAATTCTCCTCGCACATAAGCTGCGCGGAAGAAATCGACCAAACCAATTGCCAATACCAATGTGGTATCTTGGAACAAAATAATACTTTGCTGCAAAATCAGTGGAATCATTTTTCGAAATGCTTGCGGCAAAATAATCAAGCGCATGGTTTGGCCATAAGTCATGCCCAAAGCAGATGCTGCATGAAATTGCCCTTTGCTAATGGATTGAATCCCCGCCCTTACCACTTCAGAAAAGTAAGCCGCTTCAAACATAATAAACGCTAAGATACTAGAAGCCATGGCGGTATTCATGGTTAAGTATTCACCTGTTAGCCAAAAATACATCATGGGAACAGTGAAATAAAACCAAAACAACACCAATAGCAACGGCACAGAGCGAAAATAATTGACATAGATTTTGGCAAAAACCGATAAGACTTTAACCGAGGATAGGCGCATCAACGCCAAACAAGTCCCCCAAATTAAGCCACCAATCACAGCAATCACCAAAATCTCTAAGGTCAGCCACAAACCTTGTTTTAAGGCTGGTAAAGCTTGCATTAATTCAGACCAATTCATGGCTTAACCCTCCTTCACTTGACCGGGAATACGCATGCGTTTTTCCAAGTAATGCATCATTTGCAATAGCAATAAATTGCACACCAAATAAATAATGGTTGCATAGGTATACACTTCAAAATTGTTTTGGGTGTATTCACTAATGGTTTTGACTTGACTCACCAATTCTGCCACACCAACCAATGATGCCAATGATGCATTTTTAAAGCAATTGGTTAACTCAGAACCCAACGGTGGCAAAATCACGCGAAATGCCTGTGGCAATAGCACGGTGCGATAAATCGCTGGTGTGCGAAAACCCAATGCTTTGGCAGCTGCTTGCTGTCCTTTTGGCAAGGATTGAATACCTGTTCGAACTTGTTCACAAATTCGAGCAGCCGTAAACAAACCCAAACCCACACTTGCCGACAACATAGCCGATTGATTGGGGCTTAAATCATTAAACCACCATTGGCGCAAGCCTTCGGAAAAAGTACCGGGCACCACATAAAACCAAAAAAAGAGCTGAATCAATAAGGGGATGTTGCGAAAAAGATTGACATACGCAGATGCAAAACTTCGACAAAAAGTATTGGGTAAGGTGCGCATCACCCCCAAAATGGTTCCCAATACCAAAGCAATGCACCAAGCAATGGCACCAATGCTGATTAACCACATTAAGCCTGTGGCCAGCCACTCTAGATAAATCTCATTACCAATACCAGTATTTTCGAGCAATACTCGCCAGTTCCAGTTGTAATTCATGATTATCCTCCTTTGTTATCATCATTATCGGGCGGATATTCAGGCAGCACGAAGCTGCCTGAAACAACCTGGTACTGTTACTCGGCTTTGTCTTTATCGTGTGGTTTGGCAATCAATGCTTTTAATTCCGCAGACATGGGGAAGTTCAAGTTCATGTCTTTTGGTGGAATTTTGCTTTCGAACCATTTGCTGTATAACTGATTGATTTCACCAGAAGCATAAGTGGCTTTGAGTGCATCATCGACAAGGTTTTTGAACGCAGCATCATTTTTTCGCACCATACAGCCATAGATTTCGTGACTTTGTGGCTCACCGACGATTTCCCATTTAGCTGGATCTTTGGCTTTTGCTTTCTCACCTGCTAACAAGACATCATCCATCATAAATGCTTGTGCATTGCCATTTTGCAATAACAAGAACGCTTCACCATGGTCTTTGGCTGGAATGATTTTGATGTTTAGTTTTTTCTCTTCATTGTATTGGCGCAAATAACGTTCAGAAGTTGTGCCCGCAGTGGTTACCACCGTTTTGCCTTTCAAATCTGGGAAATCTTTGATGCCAGAATCTTTGGCCGTTAATAAGCGCGTACCCACTTCAAAAAAGCCTACAGAAAAATCCACTTGCTTTTGGCGCTCAAGGTTATTGGTGGTCGAACCACATTCCAAATCCACTGTGCCATTGCTCACCAGTGGGATACGGGTTTGCGATGTCACCATGTTATAGCGAACTTTCAAGTCTGGCATGTTTAAGTCTTTT
>JASLDB010000299.1 GCA_030151665.1 Neisseriaceae bacterium | reverse complement strand
CAGTATTGGTTGGTGATCGTGTAACCGAAGGCTTATTGGCTGGTGGTGAATTTAACCATGGCTTCACCTATGCAGGTCACCCTGTTGCGGCTGCCGTGGCATTGGCCAACTTGGAAATCATGCAAAAAGAAAACATCGTGGGGCATTTGCACGATGTGACTGGTCCTTACATGGCAAAACGCTGGCAAGAAACGTTTGCAAAATTCAAATACGTGGGTGATGTGCGTAGCCAAGGCTTTATGTGTGCTTTTACACTGGTCAAAAACAAAGCCACGCGCGAATTTTTCCCCAATACGGGCGAAATGGGCTTAATGCTGCGTGATATTTTCTTTAAAAACAACCTGATTATGCGCGCTTGTGGCGATCATATCGTATCGGCACCACCACTTATCATGACCGAAGCTGAAATCGATGCCATGTTGGCCATCGCAGAAAAATGCGTGGCAGAATTTGAGAAAAAAGTGGATGAGCGCTTAGCTTAACAAAAACCCTCCCCCTCTTGGCCACCATGTTCATGGTGGCTTTTTTACGACTGCTTAAAAACACCCAGGTCAGCAAAGCTGATTTACTACCCATGACCATGCCCCATCTTTTTTGTCATCACAAAAACATACCATCTTCATGGTGAAATTTATATGATTAAGTCGTATTCATCTTACCCACATGGTCGATTCACAATACACAATGAAAAATATGTGGCTTATGATTGAATAAAAGCATCATCTAACCCTACAATCAATCCGGCACCACCATCTTCATCATTTTCTTGTTTTTTACCACAATAGGGTTTGACTCTCTCGTAACGTGAGGCTGTACCTTACACAGGTTCGCAATAGAAAAGGAAATAACCGTGTTAATGCAAATTGGTGAGTTATCTAAACGAGTTGGCATGAGTATTCGTGCTTTGCGCCATTATGAAGACATTGGTTTATTGCCTGTTGCCGAACGCAGTGCTGCTGGATACCGCTTATACAATCAACAAAGCATCAAACGTTTATTGCATATTCAGTTACTCAAACAATTGGGCTTTGCCTTAAGCGATATTCGTCAGCTTATTCATGGTCAACACAATGATTTTGCGCTTCAATTAGAACAGCATTTGCATTTATTGGCCGAGAAAGCCAAACAACTTCAAGACTTGCACGAGCGTTTAAGCCTATTGCAAACACAATTGCAATTGGGCCATGAACCCAGTACTGAAGATTGGCTCAATAGTTTGGAGAGTTTAACCATGTACGAAAAACATTTTAGCACCGAAGAGTTAAAACAATTGCCACTTTATACCGCTTTTGGTGAGAAACTAAACACTTGGCAAGAACGGGTGACACAAGCACAGACCTTTATGCAAAAGCAAACCCCATGCAGTGATTTGGCATTACAAGACTTTGCTCGAGCATGGATGCTGGCTTTAGAACAAGATACCAATGGCAATGCTGATTTTTTCCAACGTCTTAATCAAGCTCATTTAAGCGATTTGGGCATGATGGCATTAACGGGTATTGACCAAAATATGGTGGATTATATTGCAGCGGCTTTTCAAGCTGCACAATTGAATTTAATGCGCCCTTTTTTCACTGAAACAGAATTTAATCTCATTGCCCCTCGTTATGGTCAAAATGGCCACCGTTGGCCTGAATTGATTGGTCGTTTACACCGCCTCATCATCGACGAAGAACCCACAGATGGTGTCAATGCTTTGCAATTTGCAGAAGATTGGTTAGCCTTACACGATGCCATCACAGGTGGTGACAAGATATTATTGGACAAAATGCGCCAAGCGTTCACCGAGGATACGCGATTGTCACAGGGCACTTGGTTTAATCCTGCTAGGCGAGATTACCTACAAAAAACCATACAAAATTACCTAAGAAACAAATCTTAAGCATTTAAAAGTCCTTGTGGTTGATTTAATCAACCCATTCAACCACAAGGATTATAAGCAATGGTATTTTATGGTTATCAGAAAATCAAAACGCTGCAAAATAATCATGCTATCTTCTTTTGCTTTATATCATTGCAGCGCACAAATTCTCATTCTTGTACATTGACATTGCTAACAATCCGCTTATTATCTATGTATTCAATAATCATTGTGCAAAATAAAAATACCCAAAATATCAACGAGAATAAAAAAGGAGATACACCATGGCAGATTTTGATAGCGGCTTAGAACGCAACAGTGCCAACCACGCAGCCCTCACCCCAATTGATTTCTTATTACGCAGTGAACAAGTCTATGGCCAAAAAACCGCCATTGTTCATGGCAATCTGTCACAAAACTGGCAAACCACCGCCAAGCGAAGTCGACAATTGGCTGCAGCTTTGCGTGAGCGTGGTATTGGTCGCAATAGCACTGTCGCGGTTATCTTACCCAATACCCCTGCTATGGTAGAAGCCCATTTTGGCATTCCCATGTCAGGTGGTGTTTTGTGCGCTTTAAATATCCGTTTAGACACGGAAGCCATGGTATTTTGTTTAGAACATGGAGAAGCCGAATTTTTATTGGTGGATACCGAATTTGCCAATCATGTCCCTGCTATTCGCCAAGCCCTGCCTGATTTACCCATTATCCAAGTCAATGATATTTTAGGTCCTCAGTGCGACAATTTTGGTGACATGGATTACGAAAGCTTGTTGGCATCGGCTCAAGATGAAAACAACTGGGTCATGCCAGATGATGAATGGGATGCCATTGCACTGAATTATACCTCAGGCACTACTGGCGACCCCAAAGGCGTGGTTTATAGCCACCGTGGTGCCGCCATCAATGCTATTTCCAATGTATTGGATTGGGACATGCCCAAATTCAGTGCTTATTTATGGACTTTGCCCATGTTTCATTGTAATGGCTGGTGTTTTCCTTGGACCGTTGCAGAAAGAGCAGGTATTAATGTTTGTTTGCGACGATTCGATCCCAAAATCTGCTTTGATTTGATTCGCGAACACCATGTCACCCATTATAGTGCAGCACCTATTGTACATTCGGGTTTAGCCAATGCACCAGACGACGTTAAATCTGGTATTAACCATGTGGTCAAAGGCAATATTGCAGGTGCAGCCCCACCAGAAGCAGTATTGGCTGCCATGGAAGAAATTGGTTTCCAAATTACCCATGTTTATGGACTAACCGAAGTCTACGGCCCTGCTACTTTGTGTGTTGAACCTGAAGAGTGGCAACAATTAAGTTTACCTGATCGCTCTGCTAAAAAAGCGCGCCAAGGGGTTAGATCACATTTGCAAAATGGTTTTTCTGTGATTAATCCAGTGGACATGCAAGCGGTGGCAGCCAATGGTCACGAAATGGGTGAACTCATGTTTCGCGGCAATATAGTCATGAAAGGGTATTTGAAAAATCCCACTGCCACAGCAGAGGCCTTTCATGGTGGCTGGTTTCACACTGGTGATTTAGGGGTCATGCACGCCGATGGCTACGCCCAAATCAAAGACAGAAGCAAAGACATTATTATCTCAGGTGGTGAGAATATTTCTAGCCTAGAAATTGAAGATGTTCTTTTTAAACACCCTAGCGTGATTAATTGTGCTGTGGTGGCAGCACCGCATGACAAATGGGGTGAAGTGCCTTGTGCTTTTGTGGAGTTGCGAGATGGTAAAGTATTGAGCGAAGCTGAGCTCATTGACTATTGTCGTGAACACTTAGCACGTTTCAAAGTCCCAAAACGCATTGTTTTTGAAGAAATTCCCAAAACTTCAACTGGCAAAGTGCAAAAATTCGAGTTGCGACGCATGGCAAAAGAAGCCATGGCTGGCTTAAACAGTTAATTTGACGGTATCATATAGGTCTTGGCAACAAGGCCTTTTTTATTGACCATGATTGATGAAAACACCATGATGAAAAACACACGACAATTTGCTAGCTGTTTGGTTTTATTGCTTAGTGCCACCACAGTTCATGCCCAGACACCAAGCACCTTGTCTTTTGACTTATACAACACTTACTCACACGATATTAAAGCCTATACCCAATGCTTGGAATTTCACCAAGGCATTTTATATGAGAGCACGGGCAATGGTGCAGGTGTTGGCACGGGTAAAAAAGGCGTTTCTAGCATGCGCCAAACTGATTTTAAAACTGGAAAAATCACCAAAATCCACGCCTTGCCCAGTAGCGTATTTGGTGAAGGTTGTACCATTTTAAACAATCAATTGTACCAATTAACCTATCAAAATAATGTGGCTTACCGTTACAACCCCAGCACATTAAAAATTAACCAAACCTTGCCATATTTCAAAAAAATGGAAGGTTGGGGTTTAACCAACGATGGAAAATCCCTGTACATGAGTGATGGCAGCGACAAGATTTACCAACTTGATCCCAAAACATTCAAGGCACAACGAACGATTTCAGTTAAAGCCAATGGTCGTGCTGTGCCATATATTAATGAAATGGAATGGGTCAATGGCAAAATCTATGCCAATGTTTACACCACCACCCAAGTCGTGGTGATTAACCCCAAAACAGGTCAAGTTGAAAAAGTGGCTGACTTAAAACCTTTACAAGCCTTGGTGACCAATCACCCTGATTTGGATGTTTTAAATGGCATTGCCTATCACCCTAGCCGCAAAACGTTTTTTGTCACGGGTAAAAATTGGGACAAAATGTTTGAAATTCGCTTTAAATAAGCCCTATCAACAAAAAACCGCTTAACTGAAAACAGTTAAGCGGTTTTTTTAATTGCGCGATAAACTTAAAATTACTCTGCACCTTTTTTGGCCAAGTAACCTTCGTAATCACCTAAGTAGTGCTCAAATCCACCATTGCCATCTAATTCGATGATTTGTGTGGCCAAGCTACTTACAAACTGGCGGTCATGCGATACAAAAATCAAAGTACCAGCATATTTTTCCAAAGCCATGTTCAATGATTCAATGCTTTCCATGTCCATGTGGTTGGTGGGTTCGTCCATCACCATGACGTTGGGGCGAGTTAAAATTAACTTACCATACAACATACGGCCTTTTTCACCACCAGACAAAACTTTGACGTTTTTAACCACTTCATTGCTACCAAAAAGCAATCGACCCAATGTACCACGAATCACTTGCTCATCATCACCCTCTTGACCCCATTCACGCATCCATTCGGTCAAGTTGTCATCGCAATCAAAATCATTTTCATGGTCTTGTGGGTAATAGCCAACTTGCGCTTTTTCAGCCCATTTGATCGTACCCTTGTCCGCAGTCACATCACTGTATTGTGCATCAAATGCACCTGCTAACAATTTTAACAAAGTGGTTTTACCCGCACCATTAGGGCCAATAATCGCCAAACGCTCACCTGCTTCTAAAATGAAGCTGAGTTTGTCAAATAATTGTTTTTCAAATGCTTTGCTAAGACCATCGACTTCTACTGCTTGACGATGCAATTTGAAACGCTCATCAGGTTCAAAACGAATAAAAGGATTTTGACGACTGGTGGGTTTGATTTCCACCATTTGTTCTTTAATTTTATCTGCTTGTTTTAAACGAGAAGTTGCTTGACGAGCTTTGGATTTGTTGGCAGAGAAACGCGCCACGAACTCTTGCAATTCTTGCATTTTCTCTTTGGCTTTGGCATTGTCTTTTAATGCTCGCTCACGTGACTGAGCACTGGCCAACATATAATCATCATAATTACCTGGATAAATAGTAATATTGCCATAATCCACGTCCGCCATGTGCGTACACACTTCGTTCAAAAAGTGACGGTCATGCGAAATGATAATCATGGTTGAATCGTACTGATTCAACATGTTTTCCAACCAGCGAATGGTGTTAATATCCAAGTTATTGGTGGGTTCATCCAATAGCAAAACATCGGGCTTAGAGAACAAAGCTTGAGCCAATAACACACGCAATTTAAACCCAGGTGCCACTTCGCTCATGGGATTATTGTGCAAAGCTTCTTCAATGCCAACACCACTTAATAATTCAGCAGCACGGGCTTCTGCCGTGTAACCATCGTATTCAGCAAATTTGGCTTCCAAATCTGCCGCTTTCATGTAATCGTCTTCAGTGGCTTCTAGGTTGGCATAGATGGCATCACGCTCAGTCATGGCAGCCCACATTTCGGTGTGCCCCATCATCACCACGTCCAATACACGCATGTCTTCATACGCAAATTGGTCTTGGCGCAATTTACCTAAGCGCACACCATTTTCGATGGCCACTTCACCAGAAGACTGTTCAAGGTCACCACCCAATATTTTCATAAAGGTTGATTTACCAGAGCCGTTGGCACCAATTAAGCCATAACGGTTGCCTTCACCAAATTTTACAGAAACATTTTCAAACAATGGTTTGGCACCAAATTGCATGGTAATGTTATTGGTACTAATCACGCTATTATCCCTTTTTGACAGAATGTTGATTCAATCCAAGCGGCTGATTTTAGCACATTTCAGGGTTAAATTTAGCAATGACTCGAAAAAAAGCATTCACCTTATTTTCTTTATTACATTAGTGTGCTAGCTTTATCATTTTGTCGGTGGCTTTTAACCGATGAATGGTTTTCTTGACCTGAAATAGCTGTAAAACAAAAAAAAATACGCTACAATCAGGGCATTTCATGGCCATGTAAATGGTTTATTTAATTCTCAAAGGTGAAGTTTATGTTAACAGGCAGTATTGTTGCCATTGTCACACCCATGTTAGAAGATGGACAAGTTGATCATGATCGTTTACGTTCATTAATCGACTGGCACATTGAATCGGGTACGGATGGCATTATTCCTGTGGGTACCACAGGCGAGACCGCAACGCTTTCTATGGAAGAACATTTGGCTGTGGTGAAGACGACCATTAAGCAAGTGAATAAGCGTGTACCGGTTATCGCAGGCGCAGGTGCAAACAACACTGCTGAAGCCATTTTACTCACCCAAGAAGCTGAAAAATTAGGCGCAGACATGGTTTTGTCTGTTGTTCCTTATTACAACAAACCTTCACAAGAAGGTATTTATCAGCATTTTAAAGCCATTGCTGACAAAACCAGTATTCCCATGGTGGTTTACAATGTTCCTGGCCGAACGGTTGTGGACATGAGCAATGACACCATCTTGCGCTTAGCACAAATCGACAACATCGTTGGTGTGAAAGAAGCGACAGGCAATATTGGTCGTGCTTGCGACTTATTCAAACGTGCCCCAAAAGATTTCATGCTATTTTCTGGTGACGACTCAACCGCTTTGGCTTTCTTATTATGCGGCGGTCATGGTATCATTAGTGTTACGGCTAATGTTGCCCCCAAAGAATTTTCTGCCATGTGCCATGCAGCCTTGGCTGGCGACATTGCCAAAGCTCGTGCCATCAATGACACCTTGCAAAGCCTACATGTAGACATGTTCTGTGAATCCAGCCCTGCGCCAGCAAAATGGGCTTTGTCACAATTGGGTTTGTGTGATGAGACTGTTCGCCTCCCCATTTTGCCACTAACGGCAACGGGTCAAGCGAAAGTGCTTAAAGCCATGCAAGAAGCCAAATTGATTTAATTACGGAAAAACCTATGAATTTATTAAAGCCTTCTTTACTTGTTATTTCTGCTTTAACCATGGCCGCTTGTGCCAGTAAAAAAGATGCTCCTGTTTTGGACTACAAAAGTCCTCAAGTAAAATCTGCTAGCTTGGATGTACCACCTGATTTAACAGCACCTAATCAAGCCAACCGCTATGTTTTACCTGCGGGTACTGGTGCGGTACGTGCCTCTGATTTTGGCAAAAGCCAAATCGCACAACCAGGTCAAGGCAATGCAGTATTGCAAGACATTAACCATGTTAAAATTGAACGTGAAGGCTCACAACGCTGGTTAGTGATTGATAACCGCACGCCACAACAAGTTTGGCCATTGCTAAAAGCGTTCTGGCAAGAAATGGGCTTTAATATTGACAATGAAGAGCCTGGCATTGGCTTATTGGAAACAGGATGGGCTGAAAATCGCGCCAAACTGCCCAATGATGGCTTCCGTTCTATGCTTGAAAAAGTGGGTTTGGGCAGCGTTTATTCAACATCTGAACGTGACAAATTCACCATCCGAGTGGAAAAAGAAGGTGCAAATGGTTCTCGTATTGTCTTTGCACACAAAGGCATGGAAGAGGTTTACACCAGCAAGAAAAAAGAAGAAACCATTTGGCAACCTCGTGCTAGCGATGCCAATTTAGAGGCTGCTTTCTTGGGTCGCTTTATGCAACGCTTTGGTGCTGATGAAAATGCTATTAAACAACAACTTAACCAGCAACAAGCTGGTGTTGGTGGTGATTTGGCAATCATTAGCAATGGTACTATCTTAATCAAAGGTACTGACCAAGCACGTAACTTCCGTCGCATTGGTTTGGCTTTGGATCGCATTGGCCTAACTGTGGTGAACCAAAATACCCAAGAAGGTCATTTTGCTTACTTAGTCCAACCTGCCTCAGCAGAAAGTACTGACTTGGCACAGAAAAAACCAGGTATGTTCAGTCGCATGTTTGGCAAAAAAGCAGAAGCGCCTGAAGCATTGCCCAAACTGATTGTTGCTATGCAACCCAGTAAAGATGGCGCGACAGTGATTTTGCTAAATGAAGATGAATCTGTTTTCAAAAGCGATAAGTTAAACCAATACTTAAGCCGCTTACAAACTGAATTGCGTTAATTTTTTTGATTACACAAACAGCCTATGTTTAGTATCATAGGCTGTTTTTATATGGTAATACGGCATCAGACATGAAAAGAACACAACGCTTAATTTTGGCGGCAGGGTTATTCACCATTTTATTTATCTTATTGATTTTAGCAGGTAGCATGGCATGGAGCGCTGATTGGCGCCGATTAGCAATCCTGTGTTACCTATTGTCATTGGCCGCCATTGGTGGGCAATTATTTGCTATTATTTTAGTCGGTCGTCAATCAAAAGCCACCAAAACGGAAAGGTAAACCATGTTATTCCCTGAAATTGTTCTTGCCAGTGGCAATGCAGGCAAACTCAAAGAATTTAATGCCTTGTTTAACCCTTACAATACCAAAGTGGTGGCGCAATCTGAGTATGGTGTTGGTGAGTGTGAAGAACCCTATCATACCTTTTTAGAAAATGCCCTAACCAAAGCACGCCATGCCAGTCGCCTAACTGGCAAGCCTGCTTTAGCAGATGATTCTGGTATTTGCGCCTCAGCATTAAACGGTGCACCGGGTGTTTTGTCTGCTCGCTTTGCTGGTGAACCCAAATCTGATGCCAGAAACAATGAAAAACTATCAGAAGCTTTGCGTGGTCAAGCCAATCTTGAAGTTTGGTATACCTGCGTTTTGGTGCTGGTTCGCCATGAAAATGACCCATTTCCTATTATTGCCGATGGTATTTGGCAAGGCTTGTGGCAAGACAATCCAGTGGGTGAAAATGGTTTTGGTTATGACCCTCATTTCTTCATTCCTGAATACAAATTAACAGCTGCTGAAATGCCAAGCAGCTTAAAAAATCGCATCAGCCACCGTGGTCGAGCCATGATGCAATTGATGCAAAAACTTGATGAGCTGCATGAGCGTGCAAGTTTACCCGTTCCAGAAGAAGCGTATTACCACCATTTAGACCGATAAAAACCATGTCAGAATTGATTACCTTAATGGGTGGCAGTGGCTTACAGGCACTGCCGCCTTTGTCTTTGTATGTCCATATTCCATGGTGCGTGCAAAAATGCCCTTATTGCGATTTTAACTCGCATCAAGCCAAAAACAACTTTGATGAATCAGCTTATATTGATGCCTTGCTAACAGACTTGGCCAGTGAATTGCCTTTTGTTTGGGGCAGAGCTGTCGAAACCATTTTTATTGGTGGTGGTACACCTAGCCTATTCAGTGCCAATGGTATAGACACCTTACTCAAAGGCATCCGCTCTTTGATTAAAGTTCAACCCATGGCTGAGATCACCATGGAAGCCAATCCGGGTACCTTTGAGCAAGAGCGCTTTGCTGGCTTTAAAGAAGCTGGCATTAATCGTTTATCGGTAGGCGTACAAAGTTTTAACAATGAACACCTCAAAGTTTTGGGCAGAATTCACAATGCCCAAGAAGCCACATTGGCTCTTCGCAGCGCCACCCAAATTTTTGAGCGGGTCAATATTGATTTGATGTATGCCCTTCCCAATCAAAGCATTACCCAAGCCCTCAATGACGTAGAACAAGCCATTGACTTGGGCGTTGAGCACATCAGTGCCTACCAATTGACCATGGAACCCAATACCGCATTTGGCCATCAACCACCGACAGGGCTACCTGATGACGATGCCTTGCAAGACATTGAAGATGCAGTACATGATCGACTCTTTGCTGCGGGATTTAATCGCTATGAAATATCTGCTTTTACCAAAGGACAAGCTAGTCAGCACAATACCAATTATTGGCAATTTGGTGACTATATCGGTATTGGAGCAGGGGCACATGGCAAAATATCGGCTCATGACAAAATCGAACGCACCACGCGAAAACGACACCCAAAAGATTATTTGGAAAGTATTCAACTACATTCCCAAGCTTATGAGCGAAATACCTTAAAAAAAGCAGACCTACCCTTTGAATTTATGTTAAATTCACTGCGACTACTCAACGGTGTGGACAGTCATTACTTTACTGAACGCACTGGTGTGTCGATGCAAAGCATTGGACCTGCGTTAACTTTAGCAGTTCAAAAAGGTCTACTGGATGCGCATCCTGCCCGCTTAAAGGCTACGCCTTTAGGGCAACGCTTTTTAAATGATTTGTTACAACTATTTTTACAGGAGTCGATACATGGCTAAAATCGTTATTCACACTGACAACGCCCCTGCTGCTATTGGTGCTTACTCACAAGCTATTCGTGCAGGCAATACTGTTTATGTTTCTGGTCAATTGCCAATTAACCCAGCAACTGGCGAATTGGTGTCTGATGACTTTGCAGAACAAGCTCACCAAATGTTCAAAAACATGAAAGCCATTATCGAAGAAGCTGGTGCAACTTTTGACCAAGTGGTTAAAGTTAACGCTTTCTTGACTGACTTGAGCAATTTCGCCACATTCAACAGCATCATGGCTGAATACTTTGCACAACCATTCCCTGCTCGTGCTGCGATTGGTGTTGCTGGTTTACCAAAAAATGCCCATGTTGAAGCAGAATGCATTGTCGTTATTGACTAAGCACACGCCTTAACAAAAAGCCACCGTCTACATGCAGGTGGTTTTTTTGTTTCCCATTCGAAATGCGATAAACTTGCATCTTCATCACAAAACCGTTATGTTTGACTATTCTCTTCAATTTCAATGGCTCTTTTGACGCAAGAGCACGAAAGACAATGGACCACATGACTGATTCTACCCAACCAGACTTGGCCCAGCACCGCCGCTATTTACCTGCACTATTGGGCGTATCCATCTTTATGCAAATGTTGGATGCCACTATTTTAAATACTGCATTGCCAGCCATCGCCAAATCCCTCAACGAATCGCCACTGAATATCCAAGCCATTATTATTGCCTACACTTTGACCTTGGCAATCTGCATTCCCATTAGCGGCTATTTGGCCGACAAATTTGGCACAAAAAACATTTTTTTACTCGCTGTTGCACTTTTTTGCTTTGGCTCGTTAATGTGTGCTCTCTCACCCACACTCAATAGCTTAATCCTCTCAAGGGTAATCCAAGGCATTGGCGGCTCTTTACTGACCCCAGTCGCTCGTCTGGCTTTAATTAGAGCCTACCCAAAATCTGAACTCTTAAAGGCCATCAACTATGCCATTATGCCCGCTTTACTTGGCCCAATTATTGGCCCATTATTGGGTGGCTATTTGGTGGAAATTGCTTCATGGCATTGGATTTTTTTAATTAATTTGCCAATGGGTATTTTGGGTCTAATGGTTGGCTTAAAACACATGCCAGATTTTCGCAATGACGAAACACATTTTGATGTATTGGGCTTTTTCTTATTTGCCAGTGCTGCCTTTTTACTGACCTTGGGTTTAGAATTTTTAGGCCACCAACAAGCCATTCCCTTTGCTATTTTTGTGACCAGCTCAGGTTTGATTTTGTTATACAGTTATTGGCGCTATGCAGTAAAAAAACCAGACATAGCCCTTTACCCACCCAGTTTGTTTTCAGTGCGAACCTTTCGCATTGGACTTTGGGGTAACTTGGCCGCCCGAATTGGCATTAGCTCCATTCCCTTCTTACTGCCTTTACTCTTGCAAGTGTCTTTTGGCTACTCTGCCAGTACCGCAGGTTGGCTGCTCACCCCGTTGGCAATCTCAGCACTTCTCACCAAATCCATGATTCCTCGCATCATGAACTATTTTGGCTATCGAAAAATTCTCATTTTCAATACCATCTTGGTTGGTGTGGGCATTATGAGTATTGGCCTACTCACCCCACAAACCCCATTAAGCCTAATTGTTGCCTTATTATTTGTGATTGGTACAGCCAACTCTGTCCAATTTAGTGCCATGAATACCTTAACCTTAACCCGCCTACGTGACTACCAAAATAGCAGTGGCAATAGTTTAATGGCTGTTAATCAACAATTGGCCATTGGTTTTGGCATTGCCATTGGTGCCATGATTTTGCGTTTTTTACATGACCAACCATGGTTAACCGAAGGCAATACCTATATTGCCTTTCGTTGGACATTTGTGATTGTTGGCTTTACCACTGTATTATCCAGTGCCATTTTTATGCTTTTGCACCCCAAAGATGGTGATCAATTACTCAAAACCAAACATGGCTAATAAAATGCC
>JASLDB010000297.1 GCA_030151665.1 Neisseriaceae bacterium | reverse complement strand
TGGGATACGGGTTTGCGATGTCACCATGTTATAGCGAACTTTCAAGTCTGGCATGTTTAAGTCTTTTTTCAACTTATCCACAACTTTCATTTGCAAGTCATGTGCATAGCCCACAGGTTGATTCGGGTCATTGGCAATATATGAAAATGGAATCGAAGAGTCACGGTGACCCAATACAATGGTGCCCGATTTTTTGATTTTATCCAAAGTACCACTGCTACTTGCTGCTGCTTCACCACCGCTGGCTGCAGGGTTAGTATTGTTATCACTATTAGAACCATTACATGCTGTTAGCCCCAAACCCACTACCAATGCAGCCACCATATTGCGTTTAAACATAGCCATTTGCTTCTCCTTTGTTGATTTGATATAAGCATTTTATTGCTCTTATTATGAAATACTATTACAAGACGGCTCGTTAAAACAAGTAAATATTAAACCTTAAGATGCTTAATTTATTAATGATTTTTTTATATTTCACCAATATCTATTTACTCCAATTTAGCATAAACATTCTAATTTCATCGCTAATACATGTGGATATTAGCGTATATTGCCGATTATCATTACGCCCACATGATAACTGTTATCAATGTAAACAAATTTGTTATAAAAGTAACCGTTTAACATATTATTGTTATAAATATTTCACATCACCTTTTATCTATTTTGAACAAACATATTGGCATTTTTCTAAATTACCATGATGGTTTCGGCATTTTTCATTCCGTATTTTCCTGTTTTATTGAATTCATTTTCAATAAAAAAAGCCCAAGATTTTACTTGAGCTTATCGATTTAAAACAAATACTGCTTACCAGCGAATGTTTTGTCGCTTGGTTTCTTGTTTGCGTTTAGCCGTTTTGGGGTTTTCACAATCCTTTTGAAACAAGGTTTCAATGTGATCAGTAATATAAGGCTTAGCACCAGCATGAAAACGGAGTGTTGACTTAATTTCAGTACAACCTCGTTCAGAACCATAGCCAAAATCATCAAAAGACTCGCTTCGATAATGAATTTTGGCTATCCAACCATCAAAACTCAATACCGTTTCACCCAGTGCAATGGTACCTTGTCCAGATCCTGAACTACTTAATTGCAATAGTGTGGCGGTTCGGGAACGACTTAACACTTGAATATTGGCACTTTGCCCTGCAAAATCTTTCAAATGCAATGATTTTTTCAAATTCGGTCGAGTCAGAATGTAGCCATGGCTAAAATTACGCCCAGCATTATCATATTCCACAGCAGACAAATACGCCTTTTCGCCCGACTTTAGCTGAATTTCTTCGGTCTGAAGGATGTTAACTGTGTTTTGATTGACCTTTTCGGCAACCACATCTTGTGGGTTGCTTAACCATTGGATAATCTCTTTTTGATTGGGCGCTTTAGCCTGAGCCAATGCAACACTCATGCCCAATAAAGCCATAATGCTTTTCTCTGTCCAATTCATGTTTATCTCTACTAATTGATGTGTAAATAAATAATTGTTCTAAAAACAAACGCTATCATACCGATTTTGGTGGAGTGACTCATTAAAAAGTATTATTATCAAAAATCAAATGTCATTAAAAACACCAAATGAAGAAAAAACTGCCTACAACCCCTATCTCACACCACCTGAGATTAGAAAACCACTTGCTAAAATAAAAGATTAACATCAATGGTTGCAGGCTACTAAAGACAGTCCGACAGAAAGCAAAATAACATGAGAAGACTTACAAATAGCAGTAATGGAGCTTATACAAAATATGCAATGTAAGGCAACACCTAAACAATACAAATCATTGATAATAAGAGATTCTCATGAATAAATGCCATCATCTTTTCATTAAATATATTGTCAAACCTTTGATTTTATTTTTATTCACTGCCTTTTCATTCTTTTCATTCTCCCAGGCCAAAAATATTGCACTTAATCCTGAGTTATTGTCTATTCAGCAAGCCTTATACACACCTGTAAACCCGAAAGAGAATATAGTCATTGGTTTAATCGGCTTAAATGCACCCAAGAGCACTGACTTTTTGGCTTATGGACAAGAGATTAATCAACAAGCACTGAATAATGCACGGGTAACTGGTAGTCAATTTTCCAATCCAGACAATGAAGAGCAATTAGTTTTTCTTATCAGTGACCATGAAAAAGAACAACTGGCGGCATTGCTAAAATGTGAAAAACAAATCGGTCATATTTGCCTTAAAAATATTCAAAATGCAGTTGCACTGGACGAGTCTTTAAGCCAGAAAAATCAGACAATTATTCAAAGATTCATCACTATCCAAAACTTAAAGGATTATCAAGAAGATGGCATAGCAAGTGTATATAGCCGACATTTTGCTGACCAGCTTTGGTTATCCAAATACATGCATTTTCATGCGTTACGAAATGTATTAAACAAGCAAGAAAGCATTGGATTCAATCAATTAAAACGGCTGAATCGGTTTTACCGAGCGCAACTGAATGGCAACATGAGTGCCATTGGCTTTTTGATGATGAGTGCCACGCTATTGGATATGTATCGCAACATTGATTGGCTATTATTAAACCGTCCTCATGCTTGGTTAGTAGCACATCAAGATCAGTTACAGGAATTGACCCAAATCCTTTCCAGTCAGGAAAAAAGAACATTGAAAAGGCTTGCCATAATTGAGATGGAATTTTTTGCTTATGCAACAGTTCAAGCAAACCATGAACTAACTTCTCTCAATCCCCATGGCGCATTGTTGTTGTCACCCATATCCAACAAAAGCAAAATGGCCATCAATCAGCAGTGGCGAAAAATAGCAACATTTTATGCCCATCTGGACTTTAATCAGCAAGACAATTCATCATGTAGCAATCAACCATCGCAGAAAAAATCACTTGCTATTATTAAAAAAAATGATGACACAATGAATACTTTTCAAAGCAGCTTCAAGCGTTTTAACGAAATCAATACATTAAACTGCCAGTTGCATTATCGAATCAAATCACTAACGCCATAAAAAAACCACCCAATACTGGGTGGTTTATCCATACTTATTGACTGATTTATGCGGTTAGCGTGCCTTTGGTTGACGGCATCATTCCTGCCATTCGCTCATCCACTTCTACTGCCATGCGTAGAGCTCGCCCTAAGGCTTTGAAAATGGTTTCTGCTTGGTGGTGGGCATTCACACCACGCAAATTATCAATGTGCAAGGTCAACATACCATGGTTCACTAACCCATGGAAAAATTCACTGAATAAATCCACATCAAAACTGCCAATCATGGCACGAGTATATTCCACGTTATATACCAAGCCAGGGCGACCCGATAAATCCAATACCACTCGGCTCAAGGCCTCATCCAATGGCACATAACTGTGACCATAACGTCGAATACCCGCTTTATTGCCCAAGGCTTGTTTAAGCGCTTGACCCAAGGTAATGCCAATATCTTCAACGGTATGATGGGCATCAATGTGCAAATCACCTTTGGCTTGAATATTCAAATCCACCAAACCATGACGGCAAATTTGATCTAGCATGTGATCCAAAAAAGGCACGCCAGTATCAAACACACCGACACCAGTGCCATCTAAATTAAGGGTTAACGCAATTTGGGTTTCTGTGGTATTACGGGTCACGCTGACTTGACGCATTATCTACTTTCCATATAAAGCTTGAAAAACACTCAACACTGCCTGATTGTGCTCAGGCAGCCCAATGGTTATGCGCACACATTGATTCAATAATGGATGCGAACCGTGCAAATTTTTAATTAAAATATTGTTTTGCAACAAGCTATCATACAGCTTTTGTGCATCGGGCACACGCAATGTTAAGAAATTGGCCTCAGAAGCAAAATCCTCAACCACATCATAAGCCCGTAAAGCAGTGCGCACACGTTCACGCTCTGATTTTAATTTATCAATATTGCCCATGATAAATTGGGGGTACAAGGTGGCAAACTTTGCTGTTGCCACTGACAATTGATTCATGTTGTAAGGAGGCATAATTTTTTGTAATTGTGCCATGATGTCTTTGGGGCCTGCTGCAAAACCCAGACGTATCCCTGCAAAACCAATTTTACTCAAGGTTTTTAACACCACTAAATTGTCACGTAAGCCAGCTTGGTCAGCAAATGAATCAGATGCAAAAGCACCATAGGCTTGATCCACCACCACAATACCTGTGGCTGTGTCTAAAATGGCTTCTACTTCTTCTTTTTCAAAGCGACCACCTGTTGGATTATTGGGGTAAGACAGGAAGACAATAGCGGGTTGATGTTGTTTGATTGCGGCAAGTGTAGCAGCTAAATTCAAGGTAAAATCTGGGTTCAAAGGAACACCAACATAATCTAAACCATAAATTTCAGCATTGCGTTGGTACATGACAAAGCTGGGTTCAACACTCAGAATTTTGGCTTTGGGCTTGGCAACCAATAAGGTCAGAAATTGAATCAATTCATCAGAACCATTGCCCAAAACAATTTGGGCGTTGCTACTGACTTTGAATTGCTCATGAATGATTTCACGGATACCACATTTAAGGGGATTGATATAACGACTTAATGGAACATGGCTCAATGTCTTGGCTAACTCCTGCTTGAGTTCTTCTGAATACTCATAAGGGCTTTCCATGGCATCGAGCTTGATACAGTCCTCGGGCAGTTCTGTTAGCTCATAAGACTTTAACTGCCTAATATCTTCACGTATCGAATCGAACGCACTCATGCTTCACTCCTTTATCTGGCTATTGTAGACAGATGTCGGCAAAGCTATTCTCGTGCGATTGGCATGAGCATACCTTTAGCGACACCGAAATACTATGTACTTTTATTGTCATTTCAATGTAACACAGAAAATGAAGACAGCCTATAATGAAATATCGGCTTTAACCATTTTTAATGATTAGAACCAATAGACCACCATCAGTGTTTAAACGCTAGGTAACTGAAAAATAAAGACTCTCATACCAATTAAGCTTGTCTATCCCCAACACCAGCCAGAACAGAAGATTACAGCAACAAAGACACGATGGTACTGACAAATAAAATCACCCCCAATACCATCATAATCATACTCAATATCCTTGCCATCATAAATTGCCGATGCCCTGTTAAGACTGATTTTAAAACATCTGCCAATAGTCCCACACTGCACATAATGCCAAAGTCGCATACAAACCAAAGTAACATTAATATCGCAGCCGCTTGCCACAGTGCCAAACTTGGGTCAACAAATTGGGGCAAGAACAAAATAAAAAACAATAAGTCTTTGGGATTGCTTAAGCCAGTCAAAAAAGCTTCACGAAAAAAATGGGGGGTTTGCGTGTCATGAGACTGATGATCTTCTTGTGGCAAGATGCATTTGGCTGAACGCCAGTTTTGCCATCCCAAATACAATAAATACAACCCACCAACCAAAGACAAATAAGGCAATGCACTTTTGGGCACAAATTGCGCCACGCCAAACAAAGCCAATGCAATGAGAATCAGCGCGGCACTCACACCGCCAGCAGCATTGGGGACAATCGCTGATCGACCAAAGCGCATGCTGTGGGTAATCATCAAAAATAAATTGGGGCCGGGTGTCGCAATCAATGCCATGACAGCAACCACAAAACCCAATAACAAAAATACATTCATTCGCCAAACTGCCTTCAATCAAACAAACAACCCAAAGAAAACAGTATGCCATTTCCTTTGGGTTGTTGATAGAATTTTCCAGCGACTAAACAGATACGTTAAGAACCAATTGGACTTAAGCTACCATCATTCATGCGCAAATACTGGTCAAATTGCAATGCCAATTGATCATCATGTGTCACCACAACCAAAGCTGCATTCATTTCTTTTTGCAACTCCAAAATCAAACCCAT
>JASLDB010000243.1 GCA_030151665.1 Neisseriaceae bacterium | reverse complement strand
ACCAGGTGCAGAAATCAAAACTTTTTTCGCACCAGCATCCAAATGGGCTTGGCATTTTTCTTTGCTGGTGAATGCACCAGTGCATTCCAATACCAAATCAACATCCAATTCTTTCCATGGCAATTCAGCAGGATTGCGAGTGGCAAAGAAAGGAATGGCATCGCCATTGATTACAAGATTATTTTCGTTGTGCTCAACATCAGCACTGAATCGACCATGAACTGTATCGTATTTGGTTAAGTGTGCGTTGGTGGCCAAATCGCCAGAAGCGTTTACCGCTACAATTTTAAGTTGATCTTGTAGTTTGTAATCATAAATCGCACGCAATACTTGACGACCAATACGACCATAACCGTTAATCGCAACCTTAATCATGTAGAATCCTTATCATTTATAATGAATACTTTAAAGAAATGAACGGCAATCCGCTCAAAATTTTGCCACGATTATAACAAAAAAGCACAGACATATCTGTGCTTTTTCAAAATCATTTTATCTATATCGCCACGACATACAATGCCAAAATTGAAATTAATCCCACAAACCAAACTACTGAGCGCATTGAAGCCAAATCTTTTATATAACAGTAAATATAAGCCACACGTGACAATACAAACAAAACAGCCCAAAAATTTAACCATCCTTGTGAAGCATTACCAGTCACATGAGCAATAATGACAGCAGCAGCAAAAGGGGCAAAAATTTCAAAACCATTTTGCTGTGCAGCATTTGCTCGCTTTGACGCACCTTGCGCATGCAATAAAAACTCACGTGGGTCATGATTATCTTTCCCTGTAAATCCACCAGATTGCTTTGCATACACAGCTGCAAACCATGGTAAAAACATGGCAATCATCACACACCAATAAGCCAAAGTCATTTGCTTCTCCTTGTATATTATCTTCAAGGTACTATCATAAACTGACTCATTCATCTATCCAAGCTCAATATCACTTCGTATCAGAAGATGCGTACTAATTTATTTTAAGTTATTAAAAAGATGATTAATACCCATATTAAATAGACAAAAAAATCCAGCTATTGCACTAAAAATACAACAGCTGGTTAAAAACATCATTATATACACACATTTATACACAGGAATGCAGAATGTTCAAACACAATAACAGTATTCTTTCATTAAATCCAATGACAGAATACTAACATTATAAGTATTTGACACAAGACAAACTATGCATAATGAGTATAGTAAATCAACATATTACATTTAAGTAATAAAAAATTCTAATCCTTGAATACAATGTAATTTTATTAAATCTAAAATTTTACAAAATCAACAGATGTCAAAATTAAAAAAACAATGGCTAAAACTTTAATCTATTTTAACAGTTGGCATAACCCAAAATATCATTGTCTATTTGGGTACATTGCTGTGAATAGGTCCATCGGCATCAATAATGGCTTATTAAAAGATTTATACAAATTGCCATACCTTTTTGCAGATATACCACCCATGCTTTGCCAACACCATTGTACGCACTTGCGAATAATCAATACGTCCTAAGGAATAATAAATTTGCCTGACACGATTAAGAACAAAAATACTGTCACCGATAAGAAACATGTGATAATCACCAATAAAATGGAATACTTTTCACTGCGACTACGAGAAATAATGTCTTTTTTCAATATATCCACTTGGCTCTGAATACAATGCATCACTTGATGATTCATTTCATCATACCAGTCGCGCTCTGTGGGTTGCTGTTTAAGTTCAACAAAACACTGATGTATTTCAGATTGTCGCTGAAATTGAATATGTTGACTATCAGCATGACCTTGTTGAATCTCTACCAACTCAGCTTTAATTTTGGATAAATCAGCGACATTATTTTTAACATGGTGCAAGATACGGCTGTAATCTAACTCTGGCGATTGGCAATTTTGTTTCATCTGCTGTGTCATGGCGTTATGTAAAGTCACATAACTGGCAGAAAAATAATGCCCTACCCCCACAGATTTAATATTGGTATGTCTCATCTGGTTTCCGCCCATGAATGCCATTGCTTCGTGGTTGCTTGTACAGTATTTTTCGATACTTCAGCTTTGACCATACTGCGTTGACGATTATATTCAATGGCATCGTGCACCATTTTTAACAATGGTTGCCAAACCACATTTAGCATAGCGACATTTTCTTCATTGGCGACATTCTCATGGTATTTTTGATTGATTTTATTATAAAAAGCAACAATATCCAATGTCTTTTGCTCTGCTAAAAAATACACGATTTCAGTCATCAATAGTACATTGGCCTGATTTAATTGCCCCAATAAATTGCTAACCACATCAATCAACTCTTGATCTCGGTTGCTCAAACGCGATTCTTTGTGATTGATACTTTCTAAATCAGAAATTCTCTGTAATAGTTCTGTGTATTCTTTTGCAGAAATATTCATGCCAACACCATTTTCGTAAGATGTAAGGAGTATATACAAAAAATATACAAATAGCATCATGAAAATGAATAATCAGGAATACCCATTTATTTTAATAAAAACACATCAAAAAGTACCCCACATTCTCATGATTTCATTTCGCTTAAAATGCTAACCAATCCCATATAAAAAAACCACTTCAAAAGTGGTCTTTATATATCAAGTTATTTATTTTTCTTCAAAGCCAAACCGACAAAGCCAGTCACGATAAATGCCGTAAACAATGTCAACATGATCATCATCATACAATCCTTTCTTTTTATTGTTTATTTTGACAAAATAGTCTAGCAAACATTCTATCAACTGACAAATAATTCTCAATTTTTTAATCAAATTACATAAATACAAAGGCATAATTATCAACATTCATTGTATGACTTATATCAGCAACATTTCGCCAAATTGCTTACACAATATCGAAAATACGGGTATGTTGACGATATTTTATCTTAACCAGTTTGCACATTACCTCTTTGTGACAGGAAACAGGAGCTAGACAATAGCCAACTTTAAATTATTGGTATGCCAGCATCTATTCCCCTTTCTTTCAGTCTATAAAAAAGCCCGCATATTTAGCAGGCTTTTTTAACTGAATCATTATTGATAAGTTTTATGGCATGGTCCGAATAACATCATCGTGCTCATACAAAGTTTTGGATGTTTGTCGACCTTGTTCATCCCAACGAGTATCCCAACCATGCCGCATACCAT
>JASLDB010000226.1 GCA_030151665.1 Neisseriaceae bacterium | reverse complement strand
TGCGTGTAATCCACACTCTTTGCTGCTTTGACCTTCCCACCACCAACGACCAGCCCGAACATCCTCACCTTGGCGTATGGGTTTGGTACATGGTTCACAACCAATACTAGGGTAGCCTTGGTGATACAAGGGACTGACAGGAATGCCATGATTTTGGATGTAAGCCCAAACATCAGCATCTTGCCAATTGGCCAATAAATTGAACTTGTGGTTTTGGTGTGTTTCATCCCATTCTTCAATGGCCAAATGGGTGCGAGTGGTGGATTGTGCTTTTCGTTGTCCTGTTAGCCAAGCTTGGCTACCCACTAGCGCACGATTTAAGGGTTCTATTTTTCGAGCATAGCAACAGGCTTTTCGTACAGACAAATCTTGGTAAATATCACTGAACTCATGTTCTGCAGCAAATTGTGCCAGTAAATCCTCATTGGGCTCATGGTGTTGCCATGTTAATTGGGCATAGGTTTTTTGAATGGTTTGCCAATAGGCCAAGGTTTCAGGATTTAATTTGCCGGTGTTTAAAACAAAAATGGTGATGGGCAATTGCAATTTGGCAATGATATCGGTTAATACCATGTCCTCAGCTGCCAAACTATTGGCCAATACAACGTGTTCAAATCGATTAACAATAGGCAGAAGCGACGATTGTAAGTCCAGCAATAAACGAGGTTGTCGTTCTTGCTCTTGGCGACTGGCAAAGGGGATATGCCAAAGTGCAGCTTGGGTGGTCATGACGTATTCCTAATGGGTAAGATTGTTTTTATGCGGTACAAATTATCTAGGAACATCGTAACGATGAATAAAAAAAATGAGAAAGAACATAAATTCATTTTGATATAACCCAAAGCCATATAGCTTTAGTTTGCTGCATTTGCATGGCTATATAACCAAAAGGAAAATAAATACAAGAATTGAGTCTTTGGCGAGTTAGTCAGCTTTGATTAAGATGGCAATCACGATATTAATGAGAAGAAGAATAAACACCATGGAACACTTTCCCATTTTTACCCAGTTACACCATCGTCACGTCCTTGTGATTGGTGCAGGTGAGGTGGCATACCGCAAAATTGATTTATTGCTCAAGGCAGGTGCTTTGGTCAATGTTATTGCCAATAAATTATCCAAAGCAGTAGAGACCTTGCACACAGCAGGGAAAATTACTTGGCTAGGTAGCCAGTTTCATGATGAAGATGTGAATTTAGCGGTTTTAACCATTGCTGCAACCAACGATGCAAAGCTGAATCAACAGGTTTATCAGGCGGGTTTGCGATATCACCGTTTGGTGAATGTGGTCGATCAGCAAGCATTGTGTGGTTTTATTGTGCCATCCATTGTCGATCGATCGCCTTTGCAAGTGGCCATTAGCACATCGGGTGCATCGCCTGTGTTGGCACGCCGACTCAGGGAGCAATTGGAAGCTGCTTTGCCAAGCCATCTGGCTGATCAAGCCACCTTGGCTCGTGCCAATCGAGATGTGGTGAAAAAAGCCTTGCCCAATGTGGCAGATAGGCGGCTTTTTTGGGAAAAACTATTTGATAACCCCATTTTTACACAATTAATCAGTAAACAACAATTGGTTGCTGCTGAGCAGTTATTAAGAACCAATTTGATAGACCAAAGCACACGAGAAAAGCAAGGCAGTGTTACTTTGGTGGGAGCAGGCCCTGGGGATGCTGGTTTATTGACATTAAAAGGATTACAAGCGATTCAAGCTGCCGATATCGTTTTATATGATGCTTTGGTGGGGCAAGGTGTTTTAGATTTGATTAGACGGGATGCCAAATTACTGGCTGTGGGTAAGCGAGCCCATGCGCACAGTGTTGCACAAGAAACCACTAATCAATTACTGATTGATTATGCCAAACAAGGTCTACGAGTTGTGAGGTTAAAAGGTGGCGATCCATTTGTTTTTGGTCGTGGTGCAGAAGAGATTGAAGTGTTAAAAGCGGCCAATATTGCTTATAGCATTGTTCCTGGGGTGACAGCTGCTTTGGGGGCAACGGCTTATGCTGGTATTCCATTGACGCATCGAGATTATGCCCAATCAGCCACTTTTATTACAGGGCATTGCCGAGCCCATGGCGATGATATCCAATGGGACAGCTTGGCAAAAAGCCGTCAAACTTTGGCGATATACATGGGAACGATTAAAGCCAATGAGATTTCTCAGTCTTTGATTGAGCATGGTAAATCTGCTCAAACCCCAGTGGCGATTATTAGCCAAGGCACATTGCCCAGCCAAAGCGTGCAATTGGGCACTTTACAAGATTTGCCACAGTTGGCAGAACAAGCACAAACCCCTGCTTTGATTGTGATTGGTGAAGTGGTGAATTTACACCGGGATTTGCAATGGTTTGGTGCTGATTAAGCTTATTGCATAAAGATATTTTGTATACAATTATACAAAATGCACTTGATAATCAGGTATTTGCAGGCTTTGTATTGAATAAAATAGCCTGAATGGTAAAAAAATTGTTTCTAAATTACAAGGAGATGTAAAGTTTTGTTATGTTTGTCTTTGACGGATGGCTTTGGCTGTGCTTATATTGTTTCATCATGTGTAAAAATATGAATTTAATACAAAAAATACAAAGCAACGAACAAGGAGAAAAATATGGAGACTTTACAAAAATATTTTAATGATGTGGGCAGCTTTGTTTGGGGTCCTATCATGCTGGTGTTGTTGGTGGGCACAGGTATTTTATTGACCATCCGCTTGCGCGGTTTGCAATTCACCAAATTACCGATGGCATTAAAACAAGCTTTTGGCGGAGCCAAAGGGCAAGAGGACAAAGAAGGTGATGTTTCTCATTTTGGTGCGTTGATGACAGCCTTGTCGGCAACCATTGGTACAGGGAATATTGCGGGTGTGGCCACTGCGGTGGTGATGGGTGGTCCTGGTGCTGTTTTTTGGATGTGGATTACTGCTATTTTTGGTATGGCAACCAAATACGCTGAAGGCATCTTGGCCGTTAAATATCGCATTACAAATAGCAAAGGTGAGATGGCTGGTGGCCCCATGTACTATATTGAGCGTGGCTTAAAATGGAAATGGATGGCTTGCTTATTTGCCTTTTTTGCAGTGGTGGCGTCTTTTGGTATTGGCAGTTCTGTGCAATCTAACTCTGTGGCACAATCAATGGCAGCCAGTTTTAATGTACCGCCTTTAACCACAGGTATTGTGTTGACTGTATTCACTGCTATTGTGGTGCTAGGTGGGATTAAAAGTATTTCCAAAGCAGCTTCAGTGATTGTACCTGTTATGGCCGTTGTGTATGTGTTAGGTGGTCTTGTTATTATTTTGATGAATCTAAGCGCCGTTGCTCCTGCATTGGGTTTGATCTTCTCTGATGCATTCACGGGCCAAGCCGTAGCAGGTGGTGCATTGGGTACCGTGATTCGCTTTGGTGTTGCACGCGGTGTGTTTTCAAATGAAGCTGGTATGGGTTCTGCACCAATTGCAGCCGCCGCCGCTAAAACAGACCATGCAGGACGTCAAGCTTTGGTATCCATGACCGGTACTTTTTTGGATACGATTGTAGTGTGTTCTATCACCGGTATTGTATTGGTAATGGGTGGTTTGTATACCAATGGTGAAACGGGTGCAGCATTGACGACGTTGACATTCAATAAATTATTGCCCGGTTTTGGTGGTTATTTGGTGAGCTTTGGTTTGATTTTCTTCGCTTACTCAACCATTTTGGGTTGGTGCTACTATGGTGAAAAATGTGCTGCTTATTTAATGGGTGACAAAGCCGTTATGCCATACCGTATTATTTACGTTGCCACAGTGTTGTTGGGTACAATTGCCAGTTTGGATTTGGTTTGGGCAGCAGCAGATACCTTTAATGGTCTAATGGCGATACCTAACTTGATTGCTTTGTTGCTACTATCCAATGTCGTGGTATCTGAAACCAATGATTTCTTTAACAAAATTAAATCAGGTCAGTTGCCTAAATAAACCAAGTAACACCTTAATACAAAAACCAGTGCTGTGCGCGCTGGTTTTTTTGTGCTTGCTAAATGGCTGATAATCCATGAGCATTCAATACCATATCATTAGAGAAACATGACATGAAAACACTATTAATTGTTATGCATACCCCAACCAAGAATACAGCAGCATTGCTTAATGCGCTTGTGGGTGGAGCACAAAGCATGGGCAATATTCATGTGGTGCCATTATCTGCTTTTGCTGCCACGCCAGTTGATGTCTTGGCAGCAGATGCGATTATCTTGGGGTGTACGGAAAATTTAGGCTATATGAGTGGCGCTTTAAAAGATTTTTTTGATCGGGTTTATTATCCATTGCTAGAACAAAAACAAGGTTTACCTTGTGCATTGCTGGTTCGTGCTGGCATAGATGGGCAAGGCGCATTGTCTAGTATTCGTCGAATACTAACAGGTTTGCGTTGGGTTGAGGTGCAAGAAGAGCGATTGTGCCAAGGCGATTGGCAACCCGTTTTTTTAGAGGCAGCTCATGAATTGGGTCAAACGATGGCGGCAGGCTTAGAGATGGGGTTGTTTTAGTGGCGCTTTTGCTTAAAAAACGATTGCAGCAATGCTTGGCTCTCTTGGGCTAATACGCCAGAAACCAATGCAGTATGCTGATTCATTGGTTTGGTAAACAGGTTTAATACACTGCCTGCTGCGCCCATTTTGGGTTCTTTGGCAGCATAAATAACGCGCTGTACCCGAGACTGGATTAAGGCACTGGCACACATGGGGCAAGGCTCAAGGGTAATGTATACATCACATTGATTTAAACGATAATTACCTAAAAATTGGCCGGCTGCATTCAATGCGCAAATTTCGGCATGGTGGCTGACAGCATGGTCTGTGATACAGCGATTGTGTCCACGACCAATAATCTGACCTTGATAAACCACAACAGCACCAATGGGTACTTCATTTTCTTGATAGGCCAGCTTTGCTTCTAATAAGGCTGCCTGCATAAAAGGTAACATGGTATCGTTACTGAGTTTTTTGGCCAAAGGCACATGGTTTTTTAAAGCAGATTGTAAATCAGCTTTGTCCGCAGGCAAGAGGGCGTGTGGATGGGTTTGGTTTGCACTGGCCAATAGTTGCCACAGGACAGACTGTGTGATGGTTAAACCTTCAGCTTTGAGCTGTAAAAACAAGGTGACTACACCATATTGTTGAATGTCATGAGTGGTGTGGACATTCAACTGATTTAAAGTGTTTAAAACCGTTGGGCTAAACGGGGGGGTAGTAAGCTGCATATTAATTAATCATAAAAAAATAGAAAAACCTCACCCATGGGTGAGGTTTTTGAGTTAAAAGCATTTATTTTTTATCACTAGAATCTGTTTTGGCTGCTTTTTCATTTTTAAAAGACAAACCGATGGATTGTTTCCATGCTGTTGGGTCTTTTAATAATTGTAATGCTTTGGCCAATTGTTCATCGTTTTCTGGTGTTGGATTGCGACGACGTTCAATTTCTTCCTCAAGTGACAATTGTTTCACTGGTTTAACCGTTGTATCAGCCGCTGTATTGGATTTGTCGCCAATATTGCCTTTGACTTCGGTACCACCTTTAGGATTGGTTAAGTGACCTGTTAAATCAGCTTCACGGGTTTCGTAAGTGCGGTTCTTATCATTAACCACCACATCAGGAACGATGCCTTTGGCTTGGATAGAACGATCATTTGGGGTGTAGTATAGCGCAGTGGTGATTTTCACACCGCCACCATTACTCAATGGAATCAAGGTTTGTACTGAACCCTTACCAAAGCTTTGTGTTCCCACAATCACAGCACGCTTGTGGTCTTGTAAAGCACCGGCCACAATTTCAGAAGCTGAAGCAGAACCTGAGTTAATCAATACGGTTACAGGAACTGTTTTAGATTCAGCAGGCAAACCAGCCAAAGGATCTTTGGTTCGGCTATCCAGTAAATAATCAGTGCGGGTGGCTTTTAATTCCATGCCTTTTTTGCCATCGCGACCTTTGGTACTAACAACAGGCGAGTTGTCAGGTAAGAATGCAGCAGCAACACCAACGGCACCATTTAATAAACCACCTGGATCATCACGCAAGTCTAAAATAATGCCTTTTAGTGGTGTGTTGTTGGCTTTACTTAAGTCACGAATGGCTTTGCCCACCAAGTCGGTGGTTGGTTCTTGGAACTGGATAACACGAATATAAGCATAATCAGGAGCAACCAATTTGCTGCGCACACTTTGTACTTTGATAATGGCGCGTTGCATTTTCACCACGACAGGTTGGCTTGAATCTTTGCGGGATAAAGTTAGGGTAATGGTGCTACCAGGTTTGCCACGCATTAATTTAACTGCATCTGTTGTGGTCATGCCGCGGGTAGAAGCATCATCAATTTTGACGATGTAATCACCACTTTTTACACCAGCACGCTCCGCAGGGGTTTCTTCGATGGGCGAAACCACTTTAATAAAGACATCTTCCGAACCAATTTCCATGCCCAAGCCACCGAACTCACCAGAGGTTTGTTCACGCATGTCAGCATAATCTTTGGGGTCCATGTAGTCTGAATGCGGATCCAATGACGATACCATGCCTTTAATGGCATTTTGGATAAGTTTGTCATCCGTGGTTTCTTGGTAGTAATTGGCTTTAATTTGGCCGTAGACTTCCGCCATCGTGCGAATGTCTTGTACGGGTAAACTATGGGTTTCCTTATTGGCAAAGCTTTGTGCGCTAAGGCTAATCGCAATACCTGTAAATGTACCTAAAGTATATAGTGTAATTTTTTTCAATGTATTTTTTGCTTGAGGCATACTCGTCTCTTATAACTTGTTTTTGTCATGACAATAGCTTGATTAAGACCTAAGCATATTGAATTTTTCGGGCGCAGACAAGTGTCTGCGAGTAAAAAATTGCTAACGAACCCATGACAATGGGTTCATGGCTTGCCCTCGGTAGCGCACTTCGAAGTATACGCCTTTTTCTTCATTAGGCAACTGACCACTGCTACCAATGCCTTGTTGTGCCTTGACTTGTTGTCCATTACCCACGCTTGTTCCTGATAAGCCTGTGTAGACGGTTAAGTATTGTCCACCATGGTCAATAATAATGGTAGATCCATATCCGGGCAATTGGCCAGAGAAGGCGACTGTGCCCCCAGCAACTGCTCGAACCGAGCCTTGGCCTGCAATATAAATCCCTTTCCAAACGCCACCACTGGTTTTGGCTTGCCCATAACGACCACTAATCGATCCTGCAAGTGGCAAAGACATTTTTCCTTGCATGCGGCTAAATTGGTCATCAATCACATTGGCAACTTCAATGGCTTTGCCATCACTGGGTGCCAATGCCAAATCTTCTTGGGTTAGCCCCACATTATTAGGTGTCTTGGTGCTATCTGGTGTTTTTTGGGTTGTTTGGTTATTGTTTTCTTTTGCTTTGTTTTGTTGTGCAATCAATTGCTGCTGGCGTTTTTTCTCTTGAGCTGCTGCAAGAGCGCGTTTTTGGGCCGCCTCGCGCAATTTTGCTTGAGCAATGGCTTGTTGTCTTGCTCGTTCAGCACTTTTTCTGGCAATATCAGCAATGACTTGGTTAAGGCGCTTTTCTTGTTGCTTT
>JASLDB010000213.1 GCA_030151665.1 Neisseriaceae bacterium | reverse complement strand
GCACAGGCACAGACTACCCAAGCCCTGCCTTTTTGTGTAAGATTCTGTCTTTATTGTATAGCGAGTGATTTTTCTTCAACAGCGACTCGCACCAACCCAAGAAAGTCACCATGGCCAACCGCAAAAAAACCATGTACGCCTGGGGATTCATCACCTGTTTTTTATTTGTTGTGATGTTTATCATTACCCAATGCACTCAGTTATCCAAAAAAGACATGATTGATAAAATGGTCGAAGATTGCAGCAAAAACATTCCCTTCTCCGATCCTTGGCAAAAAAGTTTGGCTGCATTGGGTGTGGATAAACAACCCATTGAAGACACTGCCAAACGCTATTGTGAATGCACAGTGGCGAAGCCATTCGCCCAAATGGATGACCAAGCAATTAAAACATTCATCCAATCCACACCAGAGGCTAGAATTAAACAACTTGGTGGCAAAGATGCCATGCTTGATTTGGAAAAAAGCTGTTTACAACAACTGTCTCGCTAAATACCAAACATTTGGTAAAACAACAAGTTAAAATTCAACAAAACATGACATACAGTTTGATATATATCATGTTTTGCGAGCAATAACCGAAGTCAGTTTGGTTATTTACAATAAGTTCGCTTATAATTGCCGCAACTGAAGCAAAAACTGCAAAAATTAATTACAATAAGGATCACAAAATGGGCTTTTTGCAAGGCAAAAAAATCCTCATTACCGGTATGATTTCCGAGCGTTCCATTGCTTATGGCATTGCCAAAGCTTGTCGTGAACAAGGTGCTGACTTGGCATTTACTTATGCGGTAGATAAATTAGAAGACCGCGTGCGCAAATTGGCGAAAGAATTTGGTTCTGACTTGGTATTGCATTGTGACGTACAAAGTGACGAAGAAATTGACCAAGTATTCGTTGATTTGCAAAAGAGCTGGGACGGCCTTGATGGCTTGGTTCATGCCATTGCATTTGCACCACGCGAAACATTAAATGGTGACTTCCTAGACACCTTAGACCGTGAAGCATTTAAAATTGCTCACGATGTATCAGCCTATAGCTTCCCAGCTTTGGCCAAAGCCGCTAGACCCATGATGAAAGGTCGCAATGGTGCCCTATTGGCATTGACCTATTTGGGTGCTGTTCGCGCGATTCCGAACTACAATGTGATGGGTCTTGCCAAAGCCAGCTTAGAAGCGGCTGTTCGCTTTACTGCTGCCTCTGTTGGTAAAGAAGGAACACGTTGCAACGCCATTTCAGCAGGCCCCATTAAAACATTGGCAGCATCTGGTATTGGTAACTTTGGTAAATTGCTATCTCATGTCTCAGCACACAACCAATTGGGCCGCAATGTAACCATCGAAGAAGTGGGCAATACTGCAGCATTCTTATTGTCTGACCTCGCTTCTGGCATTACAGGTGAAATCAGTTATGTTGATGGTGGCTACAGTGTTAATGCGTTGGGCGTTAACGCTGCTGAAGAATAAACAATCCGCACATCAAAAAACCGCTAACGCCTTAATGGTCTAGCGGTTTTTTTATGGGTCAATTCTAATTGTTATCAAAAGTCAAAATACCCTTTGATAAATATGACAATTGCCTATATAATTTTCAACCATCACACTACACACATAAAAGGAATGATATGAAGTCAAAAGCACCAGCCATTTTAAAAGAATTTGAGACCTTTTTAATGCGCGGCAACGTTATCGATTTAGCCGTCGGTGTCGTGATTGGTGGCGCCTTTGGTAAAATCGTGACATCATTGGTTGATGATGTGATTATGCCACCCATTGGTTTATTATTGGGAGGCGTTGATTTTTCTAATCTTTTTATCACCTTAAAAGAAGGTGCTAAAGTTGCGGGCCCTTATGCCACATTAGAAACAGCCAAGGCTGCCGGTGCTGTCACTTTGAATGCTGGTTTATTTATCAATACCCTAATTAGCTTTACCATTATCGGTGCTGCCATTTTTATGTTGGTTCGCACCATGAATAAATTACAAAGCAAACCAGAAGAAGTTGTTGCCGCACCCACAACCAAAGAGTGCCCATATTGCTTATCCAGTGTACCGATTAAAGCCACCAAATGTGCACATTGCACAAGTGATTTACATTCATAACTTCAAGATACAAAAAAGCTGCCATTTTTGGCAGCTTTTTTGTATCTTGGGGTTTATTCTGTAATATCACCCAAGCTTTGACACAAACTAAACAAACCAATATTCATATCTCGAATACGTTTACCACCTGGTAAATCAGTAAATTCTAGAATTGTCGCAGCTTCCACAATATGAGCATCCAATCGCTGTAGCAACTGAATGCCTGCTTGCATGGTGCCGCCAGTTGCCACCAAATCATCCACTAGCAAAACCCGAGCACCGGGTGCAACGGCATCTGAATGAATTTCCACTGTGGCTTCACCATATTCCAACTCATAGCTTTGTGACACGGTGGTAAAAGGCAATTTGCCTTTTTTTCGAATGGGTACAAAACCGACATTCAACTGATAGGCCAAAGCAGCACCAATAATAAAACCACGTGCATCCAAACCGGCTACGACATCAATTTTTTGATCCATGTAACGGTAAACCAACAAATCTACCAATAAACGAAAATACACCGGTTCTTGTAAAATCGGGGTAATATCGTGAAACAAAATATTCTCTTTTGGCCAATGGGGAATTTTGCGAATTTTTTGCGCTAACGCTTCAACACCAATGGCTTCTGGATGAACCAGCATGAATAAATCCTTTTTAATAAAAATGAAACAGATAACAATAATTATATGACATGTGATAATAATTATTGTATTCTTTACATCAGGGCAGCAATAAGCCAGTATTTTAGACTGGTAGCACTCTGTGGCATAATAGTAAAGACATCAAATTGAGGGTTATTATGAATAGTAATAAAGCAAGGGGCAATATTTTTATCGTTTCAGCTGCTTCTGGTACAGGGAAAACCACATTGGTTTCCAGTGTTATTGAAAAAGATAGCAATATTAAAGTATCCATTTCTCACACAACACGCCAACCACGCCACAATGAAAAACATGGCATCGACTATTATTTCATTAGCACGGCTGAATTTGAAAAAATGATTTCAGAAAATCGCTTTTTAGAGTATGCCCAAGTCTATGAAAACTATTATGGCACTAGCTTTGCTGACATCCAAACCTTAACAGACAAAGGCCATGATGTCATCTTAGAAATTGATACCCAAGGTGCTGAACAGGTTCGCCGCTTATTACCCAAAGCCACCAGTATTTTTATCCTACCACCATCCATGGATGAATTAGAAAACCGCCTACGGGGTCGTGCTACGGATGCCGATAATGTCATCGCTACTCGTTTAAATGAAGCTCGTCATGAAATTCATCAAGCGTTTATGTTTGATTACATTGTCATCAATAAAGATGTTAATCAAGCAACTGCTGATATTCAACACATCATTTACTCGCAAAGATTAAAACAAAATAAGCAAAACCACTTCTTAACTGACTTGTTAACTGCTAAGATTAGCAAGTAATTGGTGAAAAAACTTGCTACAATAAAAATCACCACTTTTTTTGGTGAATGAAACCCGTATTTTTGAAAGTATAGACATGGCTCGTATTACTGTTGAGGATTGTATTCCTCGTATTCCTAATCATTTCGACTTAACTTTGGCAGCATCGTACCGTGCTCGTCAATTGGCCAATGGCGCAGCCACTTTGGTTGATGATTCTCGCAATAAACCCACGGTATTGGCTTTGCGTGAAATCGCCGCAGGCCAAATTGGTGTTGAAATTTTAAATCGCCGCAAGTAAAGATTTAATGTATGACGGTTCATTACTCTGAAGTGCCTTATGCACCACTTTCTCAAGAAGCCAAAAACCAACTTTTTGCTGTTCTTGATTATTTAAAGCCTGATGACTTGGCGCTGGTAACGCGCGCTTGCGATTATGCCAATGCCGCTCACCAAGGACAAACACGTCAGACTGGTGAACCCTACATCACCCACCCTATTGCGGTAGCAACTGAGCTGGCCACTTGGCACTTGGATGCGATAGCCATTTGCGCAGGTTTGATGCACGATGTCCTAGAAGACACGGGCACCACCAAAATGCAATTGGCAGCAGAGTTCAATGAAACCATCGCCAATATTGTCGATGGTCTCTCCAAACTTGAAAAACTAGAATACGAAAGCAAACAACAACACCAAGCTGAGAGCTTTCGCAAGATGATTTTGGCAATGGTACAAGACATTCGCGTCATTGTGATTAAATTGGCAGACCGATTGCACAATATGCGCACCTTGGATGTCATGCGACCAGAAAAACAACGTCGCATCGCCAACGAAACTTTGGAGATTTACGCCCAACTGGCCAATCGCATTGGTCTCAATAATGTATACCGTGAATTACAAGATTTATCTTTTCAACACTTGCACCCCAATCGCTATAAAGTTTTAACCAAAGCGATTAAAGCATCAAGGCGCAATCGTCGCGATGTGGTCGGCAAAGTATTGCAAGCATTCAGCCAACGATTATTGGCATTTAACATTGAAGCCAGAATCAAAGGTCGTGAAAAGAACTTGTATAGCATTTACAAAAAAATGCAAGCCAAGGGCTTACATTTTGCTGACGTCATGGATATTTACGGTTTTCGTGTCGTTGTTGACAGTATCCCTGCCTGTTATTTGGCTTTGGGTGCATTGCACACGCTTTATAAACCCAAACCAGGCAAGGTCAAAGATTACATTGCCATTCCTAAAAATAATGGCTACCAAAGCTTGCATACCACCCTCATCGGCCCCTACGGCCTACCCATTGAAGTGCAAATTCGCACCCGTGAAATGGATGGCATTGCAGATGGCGGCATTGCCAGTCATTGGATGTACAAATCAGATGGCACATCATTTGATGCTGCCAACGTGCGTACCCACCAATGGCTACAAGACATCATGGACATGCAAGCCGAAAGTGACAATGCCATTGAGTTTTTGGAACATGTCAAAATTGATTTATTCCCTGACGAAGTGTATTTGTTTACACCCAAAGGGAAAATTATTGTTATGCCCCGTGGCGCGACCCCGATTGACTTTGCTTATGCCGTTCACACTGACATTGGCCATCGATGCGTTGCTGCGCGTATTAACAACACCATGGCACCGCTACGCACCAAGTTAAAAACAGGTGACACCGTTGAGATTATCACCTCCAACAAAACCAACCCCAACCCAGCTTGGCTCAGTTTTGTGGCCACTGGCCGCGCTCGCAGTGCCATCCGTAGCTATGTTAAAAACATGAACCGCAAAGATGCCGTTTCTTTGGGTGAGAATTTACTCAATAAAACCTTGGCAAGCTTACTGCCACGCGATGTTTTGTTATCAGAAGAAGTCAAAGATGCTTACTTGGCTTCATTAACCAGTAAAAACATTGGTTTTGAAGATGTTTTATACGATGTGGGCATGGGTCGCACTTTGCCTGTGGTCGTAGCCAAAGAGCTAATCACCTTGGCAGGTCAACACTTGGGTGACAATGTCAAGTTAGGCCCAGTAACCATTAGCGGCAGCGAAACCAATAGCGTACACCTAGCGAATTGTTGCAACCCTATCCCTGGGGACAATATTCGAGCCGTGTTAATTAAAGAACAAGGCTTAATGATTCACCGTGACAATTGTGCTAATTTACTGAAATCTGACCCTGATTATCAGCTAGATGCCAATTGGGATATGGTCAATAATCAGTCGAAGAGCTATTTGTGTACCATGACCATTACTGCCATGGATGCACATGGCTTATTGGCCAGTATTGCCAATATTATTTCTGCGGAAAATGCCAACATTGAGTCGGTTTCGACACCATCCGAAAAACAAGATGGTACAGAAGGGTTTATCACCTTCACTTTCCGCTTGCGTGTGATGAATGTCCAACAAATTAATCGCATTATGCGGGACATGCATTCCATTCCCCAAATACACAAAATCACCCGCAATTAATTTTTTGCTTGACAAAAAACGAAAAGATTGAAATAATTCTCAATCTTTTCGAATACATCTTGTATGGCTAGTTTTATCGGTCTAGCGATGCAAATGCCTAAATTGCCTAAGGGGGTGATTGTTGTTTTCGGTGGTAACATTGCCGAATAAAGCCGATATTTAAACAAAGCAACACCAAGCTCAATGTGAGCTTTATTTTTTTATTACCCCAATTAGACACTAAGGAATTTTTATGCCAGCTGTTCGCGTAAAAGAAAATGAACCATTTGAAGTTGCGATGCGTCGCTTTAAACGCTCTGTTGAAAAAACAGGTCTTTTGACTGAATTGCGTGCTCGTGAAGCTTACGAAAAACCAACAACAGAACGCAAACGCAAAAAAGCTGCTGCCGTTAAACGTTTGCAAAAACGCCTACGTAGCCAACAATTGCCTCCTAAATACTACTAAAATAGTCAGGCTGTTACACAGCCGTATTTAGAAGCGTTATAATTAAACACCGCAACCATTCGTTGCGGTGTTTATGTTTATAGGAAAAGATGACGATGAGCTTAAAAACGCAGATCCAAGAAGACATTAAAAATGCCATGCGTGCTAAAGAAAGTGACAAATTGACCACTTTACGCATGTTAACCGCAGCCATTAAACAAATCGAAGTCGACGAACAAATTGAAGCCGACGAAACTGCCATTATTGCAATCTTGACCAAAATGATCAAACAACGCAAAGATGCAGCCAAAATCTACCATGACGCTAATCGCAGTGACATGGCTCAAAAAGAAGAAGCCGAAATTGCCATTTTAATGGTTTACATGCCCCAAATGATGGACGAAACCGAAGTATCCAATGTTATTGCCGCTGCCATTGCCCAAACAGATGCCAAAGGCATGGCACAAATGGGCAAGGTAATGGGTATTTTAAAAAGCCAACTATCCGGCAAAGCCGATATGGCAATGGTTAGTAAACTATTAAAAGACGCATTAAGCCAATAATGATACCCAGCGATTTTATTGATGACTTACTCAGCAAAGTAGACATAGTCGACATTATTGATGAGCAAGTCCCTTTAAAAAAGGGTGGCCAAAATTACATGGCCTGCTGCCCTTTTCACAAGGAAAAATCCCCCTCATTCACCGTCAGCCCAAGCAAACAATTTTACCATTGCTTTGGCTGCGGTGCGCATGGCAGCGCCATTGGCTTTGTCATGGAATACCAAGGTTTGGCTTTTGTTGAAGCGGTAGAGTACCTTGCTGATCGCACAGGGCTCAAAGTACCCAAAACGCACAACCCAATAGAAGCTGCCGTTAGCAAACAAAAAAAAGCCTTAAAACTCACATTGGAAGATCTGTGCTTACAAGCTGCACAGTTTTACCAAAACCAATTGCCCAAAAACCAGCGGGCAAGTTTATATGTACAAGGTCGATCGCTAAGCGCTCAAACCATTGAACATTATGGCATTGGCTATTCGCCAAATGATTGGCAAGCCTTGCAAGCCATCTTTCCAAATTACCCCAATGAGCAGCTAGTCCAAACAGGCTTGGTCATTGAAAAAGAAGGTAAATATTACGATCGCTTTCGCGACCGCATCATGTTCCCCATTCGCAACCAAACTGGTCATGTTATTGGCTTTGGTGGCCGTATATTGGACCAAGGCGAACCGAAATACCTTAACTCACCAGAAACCCCGCTATTTGAAAAAGGCAAGGAATTATACGGTTTATTTGAGGCACGGGCAGCAATTAAAGAACATAATCGTGTTTTAGTGGTCGAAGGTTACATGGATGCCGTCACCCTATTTCAGCACGGTATTCAATATGCTGTTGCAGCATTGGGAACCGCCACATCAGCAACACACATCAAAACCCTGTTTCGACAGACCAATGATGTGTATTTTGCTTTCGATGGCGATAATGCTGGTCAAAAAGCAGCCTGGCGAGCATTGGAAAATGCCCTACCACTGTTGCAAGATGACAAAACTTTGCATTTTTTGTTTTTACCCGCAGAGCATGACCCAGATAGTTATGTCCAAGCATTTGGCAAAGAACAATTTGAAATTTTACTGCTCGAAAACAGTCAGACTTTATCAAAATATTTCTTTCGCCATTTGTGCCAAGATTTGGACTTAAACAACCAAGAAGGCAAGGCTGAATTAATCAAAAAAGCCAAACCACTGATTCAACAGATCAAAGCAAAAGCCTTGCATTACTTGCTGATGCAGCAATTATCATCTTTGGTTGACATTGACTTACATGACTTAATGCAATTGGTTGATGATGCGCCACTAAAACGCACAACGCGAATGAAAAGCTATCGGTTACCGGTAAAAACATTTCGCCAACCTGACATGCCACCTTTGGTACAAAAACAAATCATTACGCTCTTGATAAATCCGCAATGGGCCTCATATATTGAGATACCTGAATATTTATCAGTGAATGGTGATTTTGCTTGTTTAGCCTATTTGACAGATATGCTAAAATTACACCCCAAAATAACATCTAGCGCCCAAGTGCTAGAACATGTTCGTGGTAGCCAATATGAATCTGATTTAATTCAGTTATTCAAACAGGCTTTTGAGAGCATTGAGCAAGAAATTGAACAAACTGATGAAGCAAAACAAGCTTTCATCGAAGGAATGCACAAAATACTGGCTGATAACAAAAAGTTACAAATTCAGCAGCTAACCTTTAAAACCAAACAAGGCGGACTGACACCTGCAGAAAACCGCTTGTTACTGGCATTACTATGCCGAAGTTAGTTGCCAATTGAACTGCTAACTCACCAGTACGTGCATTTTTTGTGATTAACTCATTCATAATGAGAAGGAAATATGGCCAATCCACTGAATAAAAATCAAAACCCAGAAGCAGACGAAGAGAATGAAGATGATGATCGTCCACTGACCGTGGAAGAGCAACGTATTCGTTTACGTCGCCTGATTGTTTTGGGCAAAGAACGTGGCTACATCACTTATGCTGAAATCAATGACCACTTACCTGATGATATGTCTGATTCTGAACAAATCGACAATATTGTTAGCATGATTTCTGGCTTAGGCATTCAAGTAACAGAAGTTGCACCTGATGCTGAATCCCTATTGATGTCTGATGGCACAGCAGGTGTTACCGATGAAGATGCGGTGGCTGAAGCTGAAGCGGCTTTATCCAGTGCGGACTCTGAGTTTGGTCGCACCACTGACCCTGTTCGCATGTACATGCGTGAAATGGGCCAAGTTGACCTATTAACTCGCGAAGATGAAATCATCATCGCCAAAAAAATTGAAGCTGCCTTAAAAGGCATGATTGAAGCCATTAGCTATTGCCCCGCCTCCATTGGTGAAATTTTGGCTTTAATTGACCGTGTTCGCAATGATGAAATTCGCATTGATGAAGTCATTGAAGCCATGATTGATCCCAATGAAGAAGATGTGGATTTAATCAACACCACCGACACGCCTGCGGTTACTGAAGTCAAAGCTGATGATGAAATCGAAGCCGATGACGAAGCAGCTGATGAAGATGAAGATGAAGAAGATAACAGCGCTGCAATTGCCAGTGCCAACTTGGAAGAATTGAAAATCACTGCCTTGGCACATTTTGATGGCATCCAAGTGAAGTATGAACAAATGTTGTCTTTATTGGCTGAAAAAGGTCGAAAATGCAAAGAATTTGATGTTTTGCGTGCCGACATTACCAATGACTTATTGCAAGTTCGTTTTGCCACTCGCCAAATTGAAAATTTATGTGACACCTTGAATAAACACGTGAGTGATGTTCGCCGTTTTGAACGTGATATTCGTGATATTTGTTTGGCACACATCCACATGGATGCTGATTACTTCCGCAAACACGTGGTTCCTCACATTACTGACCCGAGCTGGTTAGAAAGTGAATTGAATAAAAACCATGCTTGGACCGATGCACTAACCCGCTTCCAACATGCTATCACGGAAAAGCAAGAATCTATTCAAGCCATTCAAGATACAACCAAGCTTACCATTGATGAATTAAAAAACATCAGCCGTGATATGTCGCGTGGCGAACGTGAAACCAATGCTGCTAAGCAAGAAATGATCCAAGCCAACTTGCGTTTGGTGATTTCGATTGCCAAAAAATACACCAACCGTGGTTTGCAATTCTTGGATTTGATTCAAGAAGGCAATATTGGCTTGATGAAAGCAGTAGACAAATTTGAATACCGCCGCGGTTACAAATTTTCAACGTATGCCACATGGTGGATTCGCCAAGCAATTACCCGTTCAATTGCCGACCAAGCACGCACAATTCGCATCCCTGTGCACATGATTGAAACCATCAATAAGATGAACCGTATTTCTCGCCAATACTTGCAAGAAAATGGTGAAGATCCGGATTCTGCAAAATTGGCTGAGTTAATGGAAATGCCTGAGGACAAGATTCGAAAAATCATGAAGATTGCCAAAGAGCCTATTTCCATGGAAACACCCATTGGTGATGATGATGATTCACACTTGGGCGACTTCATTGAAGATTCCAACAATGTGACGCCATCGGATGCGGCCATGTACACGGGTTTACAAGCCATTACCAAAGAGGTTTTGGAAAGCTTAACCCCACGCGAAGCCAAGGTCTTGCGTATGCGTTTTGGTATTGATATGAATACCGACCACACTTTGGAAGAAGTGGGCAAACAATTTGACGTAACACGTGAACGTATTCGCCAAATTGAAGCCAAAGCTTTGCGTAAATTGCGCCATCCTACGCGCAGTGAACGCCTAAAAAGCTTCTTGGACAGTGAAGAAACCAAACAATAAGCAATTCATCCCAATCAAAACGAGCTTCGGCTCGTTTTTTTGTGACCAAAATTACCCCTATCTTCTCTATAACATCCACATATGTGATATAACACCCCTCTTTAGATTAAACACACGCAACACACCATGAAAAAAACATTAGTCGCTTTATTTTTAAGTGCCATCACACTCACCGCTTGTTTAGAAGAAACGGCTAGCGTGAGTGCCAATGCACCCAAAACCTTTACTCAAGCCAAAGTCATGGCCAAAGAGAAAATCTATTTTGACCAAA
>JASLDB010000192.1 GCA_030151665.1 Neisseriaceae bacterium | reverse complement strand
TCGAACCCCGGACACAAGGATTATGATTCCTCTGCTCTAACCGACTGAGCTAATTCGCCGTTCTCTTTTGAGAGGTTCGTATTATACTGAGTTTTTCCATCTTTGCAAGTTTTTTTAGGGGTGAATGATTGTTTTATTTTATTGCATTGATTTTTATATTAATTAAATTTTATTTGATGGATCAAAATGTTTGTTTTGGGCTTGGTGTTAGTTAATAGCCTCGATATTGATCGACAATGCCAGTGGGTTTGTCACCAGATTCTATGCGCAGAATATTGGCAACAATGCTATCTAGGGCGGCATCAATGATAGTGGGTGCTGAAACATGTGGGGTGATGGTGATATGGGGGTGTGACCAGAATGGGTGTTCTAGATCCAGTGGCTCTTGGTGGAAAACATCCAATGTGGCTGCTTTGATTTGCCCTGAAAAGAGGGCACTGATTAAATCTGCATCCACTAAGTGAGCACCGCGGGCAATGTTAATTAAAAAAGCCCCTTTAGGTAGCAGTGATAATGTTGCTTGATTTAAGATGCCGATAGTTTGTGGGGTATTGGGCAGTAGATTAATCAATACTTGGCAGTTGTGTAAAAAAGTAGGCAATTGTTCTTGGCCTACAAAACTTTGGATGCCAGACCATGATTTGGGGCTGCGACTCCAGACTCGAGTCTGAAAACCATGCTGTTGGCAGGCTAGGGCGACACTTTTACCCAAAGCGCCTGCACCTAAAATACCAATGATAAAATCTTGTTTATTGTAAGGTGTTAATGCTTTCCAGATGCCTTGTTGCTGTTGTGCTTGGTAGTCATCTATTTGGCGAAAGTAATGTAAAACCCGTGCCAATGCATAATCTGCCATTTGTTCACCCATGCCAGCATCTTCTAATCTCATGATTGGCACACCATGAGGTAGCGTGCCTGGCTGCTTAAGTTCTTGCTGTAAGATGGCATCAACACCTGCGCCAAGAGAGAATATTCCTTTGAGGTCAGTGCGGTTGGCTAGCATTTGATAAGGTGGTAACCAAACCAAAGCATAATCAGCATGAGCCTGATCTTGTTCTTGCCAAAGGCGGCATTTGGCTTGGGGCAGCCTTTTATGAATGCCATTTAGCCAAAGCTCAGGTTGTTCTTCGTTCTTACTGTAAAAAAGGATATCCATGTTTCTCGCTCTATTTGTATTGTTATAATTTATGGCACATATCACCATATTCAAAGCCTTGCCAATCAGGGTTGATATTTTTGGCAAAACCAATGACTTTAAATAATTCTCCCATTTCATGTGGGGCGATCAACATTTGACAATGGCTACTGGCCTGGATGTATTCTTTGCTGCCCACTTCACCTGTCTGGCTAAGTTGTTCTAATAAACCTAAATTCAGTAAAAAAGCAGCCTGTGTGCTGTAACCAGTAATGGCCAGCCCTGCTTGGGTACAAACTTCAGCTACTGCACTGAAATTGACATGGCAGGTTAAATCCATTAAACCCGGATGAAAAAATAAATCGTGTACAGAATGATGACGATAGTGCCCGATTAATGTACCCATATCACGTTGTGGGTGGTAATACTCATTTTCATCAAATCCATAGTCAATCATGATGATCCCGCCACGCACCAATCGTTCACAAATGGTGGTTAAAAATTGGCGCATAGCAATGTGAATTTCACTGGTGTAGGGTAGGGCAGTGGGTTGAATTTGCGTAGTCAATGATAGCAATTGTGCATCATCAATTGGGCGGTTTTGCCATTGAAATTGATTATCTTGGATAATAACGCCTTTTTGATAAGCGCCCTGATGGGTCCATTCAATTAATTCACACGGCATGGCATCCAATAATTCATTGCCAATAATGACACCATCAAATGAATCAGGCAGAGAGCTTAAGTGAATAATTCGGTGTGCCAATTCTGGGCATTTTTCTTGAAATAACTGTTGTTGCCTTGCAGCTAGCTCTCCTGATACTTCAATAATAAAGTAGGTTTGCCAAGCATCCGTTGGTAAAGCCTCAATAATACTTAATGCTAAATCACCTCGTCCTGCACCAAACTCATAAATATGTCCATTTGTCTCTTTTAATATCGGGTGTAATTGCTTGGCAACGGTTTGACCAAATAAAGGTGTCAAGCTTGGTGCGGTAATAAAATCACCAGCAGCACCAATTTTGTGACTGCCCCCACTGTAGTAGCCTAAATTGGGTGTGTAAAGCGCCATTTGCATATAGTCTGCGAATGAAATCCAAGACTTGGTTTGAATGGTGGTTTGAATGACCTGACACAGTTGTTCGCTGGTCTGGAGGGCTTCAAGAGATGGTTCGGGAAGATTATTCATTTGAAATGTCGGTGTCGTGTTTTTTAACCATTATAACGAGAAACCTTATCTTTTGCTTGACTGGTCATTTTTACTTTAAAAACACTACATCTTGCGATTGTCATAATGGTGTAACACAAGATTCAGTTTTTAATTTAGAAATTTCAATTGTTAAATACTTTAAGTAATTGTCGTAGCTCAACTTTTTTATTTTACAAGTTGACCGTGCTTCTTTTTTTCAATATAGTGTTAGTATGTGGGTGAAAGTGGGTTAATGTGGGGTAAATTAGATCAGATTGGGGTGTTATGTTCGGTGGTGTGCAAGAACTGACAATTGACAGTAAAGGGCGGTTAGCCATTCCTGCGAAGTTCAAGGAAGTATTACTGCGTCATCACACGCCTGAGCTAGTGATTACCTTGGAAAAAAGAACCCAGTTATTGTTTTATCCTATTGCACAGTGGCGCCGAGTTGAGGCAGATTTGCTGCAATTGCAAACCATGGGTAATCCCATATTGAAGAAATTTCAAACCTTGGTATTGGGACATGCAGAAACGGTTGAGCTAGACAGTGCGGGCCGTATTTTGTTACCGCAGGGTTTACGAAAATTGGTTGAATTTGATAAAGATGTGACTTTGGTTGGACGAGCAAACCGTATGGAATTGTGGGGACGTGAACGTTGGGACATGGAAACCGCAGATGCCTTGGATTTGGACGAAGACTTATTGGCACTTGAACTGAGTAAGACGACTTTGTGTTTATGAATGAAGAAAAATATATCCACACGACAGTATTGTTAAATGAAGCGGTCGAAGCTTTAAATCTTCGCGCAGATGGCACTTATGTGGATGGCACATTTGGTCGTGGTGGACACAGTAGAAAAATATTATCGCAATTGGGCCCAGAGGGTCGATTGGTGGTTTTTGATAAAGACCCGCAAGCGATTGCTGTTGCCAATGCTTTGGCAGAAACAGATGCACGTGTGCATGTGGTGCATGAAGGGTTTTGTCATTTTCAAGCAGCACTGGCACGGTTGAATATTGAAAAAATTGATGGGGCTTTGTTTGATTTGGGTATTTCATCGCCACAAATTGATGATGGTGAGCGTGGATTTAGTTTCCGTTTTGATGCGCCATTGGATATGCGCATGGATACCACTCGTGGCCAAACCGCTGAGGCTTGGTTAAATGAAGCTGACGAACAAGACATTAAAGAGGTGATTAAAAATTATGGTGAAGAGCGGTTTAATCGCCAGATTGCAGCAGCCATTGTGTCGCAACGCGAAGAAAAGCGGATTGAGACGACAGGTGAGCTTGCTCGTCTTGTTGCACAAGTCGTCCGTACTCGAGAAAAAGGGCAAGACCCAGCGACTCGGACGTTCCAAGCCATTCGGATTTTCATCAACCGTGAGCTTGAAGAAGTAGAAAAAGTTTTGCCTCAAGTGGTGAATGCACTACAAGTGGATGGGCGTTTGGCTGTTATTGCTTTTCATTCTTTGGAAGATCGAATTGTGAAGCAGTTTATGAAGAAGAATAGCCAAAATGAAGCTCTACCTCGTTGGGCGGTGGTTCGAGAGGCGGATTTGCCTAAGCCGCCATTGAATTTGGTGGGCAAAGCCATTAAAGCCAGTCAAGACGAAGTGAAGCAAAACCCACGAGCAAGATCCGCCATTTTGCGTGTGGCCCAAAGAACCGATGGTGCATTTAAGCATGAATAAGTTTAATACCTTGTTGTTGTTATTGGTATTGGGGTTTGGTATTGGGGTGGTTTTTGTACAGAATGAAACAAGAGAGCTACACAGTCAATTAAACCTTGCGCAAAAAGAAGCAGAGCATTTGAAGCAAGAGCGTGCGGGTTTGATTTTGCTGCAAGCGAAACACAGTAACCATGTTGTGATTAAAGAGGCGGCAGAAAAGTTAAATCTGCATACGCCCAATGTAAAAGACACCCAAATCATAGAAGTGGCTAAATGATATGCTAATTAAAAATGAATATAAGCCTCAAATGCTGACTAAAAAAGACAAGCAAAAAAAGCCTGCCTTGAAAAAATCGCGTGTGGCTTTGGTCTTGGGTTTTTTGGTTCTTTTTTATGGTATTGTGGCCGCACGTGGTGTGTATTTGCAAACTGAGAAACAGGCTTTTTTGCAAGATCAAGGTAATCAGCGTTTTGTTCGAACCATGCCTTTGTATGCATCACGTGGTTTGATTAGTGATCGCAATGGTATTGCTTTGGCGATTAGTGCACCAACACAGTCACTTTTTGCCACGCCCAGTAGCATGCAAACTGCACCAACTGCAGAACAAATTGCCAAATTATCTGCTTTGACAGAATTGTCTGAAGAGTATATTCAAGAGCGCTTGAGTCAACACAAACGTGACTTTGTCTTTATTAAACGCCATTTGCCAAAGGAAGTCGCTGATGAAGTTGCTAAACTGGGCATTAAAGGATTGGGCTTTCAGCAAGAAAGTAAGCGCCATTATCCAATGGGACAGGTGTTTTCACACATTGTGGGCTTTGCCAATATTGATGGTAAGGGGCAAGAAGGCCTAGAACTATCACAAAACAAAGTGCTACAAGGTGTGGATGGTGGCAAAGTGGTGTTGCGCGATAATAAGGGCAATATTGTTGACAGTGTTGAATCCGATCGCAATAAATCACCTATTGATGGTCATAATATGGTTTTGTCGATGGATCAGCGTATCCAATCTTTGGCTTATGACTCTTTGGAAAAAGCAGTTAATTATCATCAAGCCAAGTCTGGCTCGGCTGTTATCTTAGATGCCAAAACAGGTGAGATTTTAGCTTTGGCTAATTACCCCTCTTTTGATTCCAATGACCCTTCTAAGGTTGACCCTGAGTTTCGTCGTAATCGCGCGGTAACGGACATGATTGAACCTGGTTCTATTATGAAGCCTTTTCCCATTGCCAAGGCTTTGGATGCAGGTAAGGTGAAATCCACTACCGTGATGAACACGGCTTCTTATATGATTGGTCCGGCAAAAGTTCGTGATACACATGATTATGGTAGCTTGACCGTTGAAGGGGTGATGCAAAAATCATCCAATGTGGGTTCAAGTAAGCTATCAGCAATGTTTAGTCCAGAAGAAATGTATAATTATTACCACAGTATTGGCTTTGGTCAGCGGATGAAATCCGGTTTTCCTGGCGAAACAAGTGGTTTGTTACGCAATTGGAAAAGCTGGCGACCCATTGAGCAGGCGACCATGTCGTTTGGTTATGGTTTGCAAATGAGTTTGCTACAGTTAGCACGTGGTTATACGATATTCACAACCGACGGTCAGTTGTTGCCCATTAGCTTTCAAAAACTAGACCAAGCACCTGAAGGTGAGCAAGTTATCTCCGCTCAAACAGCCCAAACCATTCGTAAAATGATGGTGTCTGTGACGGAAAAAGGGGGTACAGGTACACGTGGTGCTGTGGATGGTTACGATGTGGCAGCCAAGTCTGGCACGGCACGAAAATTAATTGATGGTCGCTACTCGCCCAATAAGCACACTGGTTTATTTGCAGGTTTTGCACCTGCCAAAGACCCTCGCATCATCGTCGCTGTATTAATTGATGAGCCAACTGCCAATGGTTACTATGGCGGTTTGGTGGCAGGACCTTTGTTTGGGGAAATTATGAATGGTAGTTTATCCATCTTGGGTGTGGCACCAACAAGAGAATTTAAGAAAACCGAAACCAACAGTTAAATATTAGTTAAAACATATGCATAGTCAACTTACACCCTTGCCGCCACTTGATACATTATCTTTGGCGGCAGCGCCTTTTCTAGGTGCCCGCATTGTTGCGGATAGTCGCCAAATTCAATCTGGTGATATTTTTGTGGCCTTCCAAGGTGGTTTTACTGATGGCCGTCAGTACATTGAAACAGCGATAGCCAAAGGGGCCGCTGGTGTGATTTGGGATGATGACGGACAATTTCGTTGGAAAAGCCAATGGACTGTGCCGAATGTGGGTATTGCCCATTTGCGCGACCAAGCAGGCATCGTGGCGGCTCAAGTTTTGAATCATCCAGCTGTCGGCATGATGGTTTTCGGTGTTACAGGCACCAATGGTAAAACCTCTATTAGCCAATGGTTGGCACAAGCATTGGATTTGTTGTCTGTTAAAACCGCGATTATGGGTACAGTTGGTAATGGTTTTTGGGGAGATATGGCAGATAGCCCGCAAACCACATTGGATGCCGTTACCATTCAAAATTTCTTTACTCAGTTCAAAGCCGCTGGTGCCAAAGCCATTGCCATGGAAGTATCCAGTCATGGTTTGGATCAAGCCCGTGTGAATGGTGTGCCATTTACCAGTGCTGTCTTTACCAATTTAACCCGCGATCATTTGGATTACCATGGTGATATGCAAAACTATGGTGCAAGCAAAAGCCGATTGTTCTTTTGGCAAGGATTAAAAAATGCTGTTATCAATAGTGATGATGCATTTGGTTTAACACTGGCTAATGATTTGAAAAAACAGCAAGTAAATTTAAATGTGTTGACTTACGGTTTTAATGAACAAGCAGATGTGCGCATTGTTGATTTTACAGCTAATTTAACAGAAACGAAGATTGCTTTTTCGACCCCTTGGGGCGATGCAACCGTGGTGACTGCATTATTGGGCCGTTTTAATGCCCAAAACATGGCAGCGACCTTGGCAGTGCTATGTGCAGAAGGTTTTGCATTGGCAGATGTGGCAAGGGTATTGGCACAAATTAAACCTGCAACAGGTCGCATGGATTGCATTCGCCTGAATAATAAACCCTTGGTTGTTGTGGATTATGCCCATACGTCAGATGCGCTGGAAAAAGCATTGAGCACTTTGCAAGAAGTCAAAGAGGCAGGCAGTCAATTGTGGTGTGTATTTGGTTGTGGTGGTAATCGAGATCGCGGCAAGCGTCCCATGATGGGGGCATCTGCTGTTGAATATGCAGACAAAGTGGTGGTAACCAGTGATAACCCTCGCATGGAAGTGCCAGAGGAAATTATTGCTGATATCTTGCCTGCCGTGCCACACCCAGAAAAAGTCGAAGCTGATCGCAAAATGGCGATTGAGTATGCCATTGCCCATGCTAGCAATA
>JASLDB010000163.1 GCA_030151665.1 Neisseriaceae bacterium | reverse complement strand
TTGGTCAGTTTACCAAGCAAGACATGTTATTGAAAATACGTTTGCACGCTTGAAACACACAAGGGCGGTATCAAGTCGTTACGATAAACTTCTTAACAGCTACATTAGTACAGTTTCATTGGCTTGTAGTTTGATTTGGTTGAAATTATGAATGTTCAACACACCCTAGTAAAATGTGACGAAAAAAGCACCGTGAGTATGGTGCTTTTTAGCTATTGAGGTTCAATCATGTCAATATTATGGGTGTTGGTTTCGATTTACCAAGTTAAATCAGATGCGGGTCTGTCCAATAGATTATCAATCTCAAAGAGTACTTTGTCGTAAATGGCCAAAGTGGTGTTTTTGTCTTGACTGTCCAAATCTCTTGAACGCTCAGTTTCTTCATAACGCTGTAAAACAATGCTTTTCAATGTTAACAAATTCTTCACGTCTCATTCCTTGGTTTGCTATTGAGAAGGGTGTTATTGTTATTTTTTGTTGGTTTGTTGTTATCGCGCTTATGAATATACAATATAGAAATAGTATTTCCAAATAATAAATAACTAATATAGGATTACTGATGTATTATAGACAATAAAGCCAGTAAATGCGACTGGCTTTATGACTTGTGAATATTTATTATTTGTGGGTGGTCGCTAGTTCGTCACCAGCACCTGTTAACAAGTATTGGATGGTGTCTTTTACACTGCGAATCTGAGTACCAAATGGTAACGGATCTTTACCACGGAAGAATAAACCTTTGTTGACTTCACCGCGCCAAGCTGCTGCCAATTTTAAGTCAATACAAAATTGACCAATTTTGTCTAAACCATCACGCAGACCGCAAGTGGTTAAACAGTTAATGCCTTGTGTACAGCGGCGAGGGTCGGCTTTGGCATTTTTTTGCAAAATGTCTTCACGTTTTAAATAGCTTTTTAAGAAGGGTGTCATCACGCCGCGCGCAGGTAAGCCTGCCACTGACATAAATTCAACAATTTCTTCTTTTTCGGCACCAGCCAAGGTGTTTTTAAAGTTGATATGGGCATCGCCTTCTTGGGTAACAGCAAATGCAGTGCCGACTTGAACAGCGTGAGCACCCCAGTCTTTTAATGCAGTGCTGATTTTGCCAAAGTGTGCCATGCCACCAGCCAAAATAAAAGGGATTTTTTCACTTTCCAGGCCCAGTTTTTTCACGGTTTCCATCGCTTCTTCGATCACGCGCTTGAATTCAAAACGCTCATCAGAAACACCTTTTACTGTGGCTGCACCCAAATGACCCGCAGCGTGGTTTGGGTGTTCAATGATAATCGCGTCAGGTAGGCGATTTTTTTTCATCCAACGCTTCAATACAATGCCAATGCCACGAGATTCAGACAAGATCGGAAATAATGACACTTCTGGGAAGTTCTCAGTCATGTCTGGTAAATCCAATGGCAGACCGGCACCCATCACGATGGCGTGCGCACCTGATTCACAAGCTTGGCGAACCAAAGCAGGGTGGTCTTTTACTGCTTTCATGACATTGACGGCAATCATACCATTACCATTAGCGTGTTCAATCGCTGTTTTGATTTCACGATCTAAGGCAATGCGGTTTAATTGATCATAGTTATCTTGCTCAGGCTTCTCTTTAGACTTGGCCAGTAAATCTTCATGTAAATGGCGTAAATCAACACTGGCAATGGTACCAATACCATTTTCTCGTGCGACAGCACTGGATAGTTTGGAAGCGGATATACCGACACCCATACCACCTTGTACAATAGGGATTAGTTCGCGATCACGAATAATTAAAGGTGAAAATTGGTGTTGCATGACGGGTATCCTAATCTGTGTGTATGGTTCACTATAAACCGAAGTTTAAAGAAAAGTTATGAAAAAATTGCGAATCATATTTAAAAATCTGCGTAACATGATTTGGCAGTTCATCAAAAAGAACATACAATATTGCTCATGTATTATGGATTATAGCGTTTTGGTAAGAAAAAAACTAGAGTTATTATTCTATTTTTTATTTTACAGAGCGATTTGCTTGTCAGATGTGTCGTTTTTATGTTGTAAGACACCTATCATTTACCATCAAATTATTTGAATATATCGGATTAGTGATTTCATGAAAAAGTCAATCACAATAGGGCTATTAAGCCTTGTGGTGCTACTGGCCGCCATTTTTGGCGCATTGCCATATTTTTTTGGCATCAAGGCAGAAGAAACCTTGCAGGAGCAAAATAAAATTTTAAGCGAAAATGCTTTTTTAGAAGTAACTGAACACACTTATCAACGTGGTTGGTTTAGTTCGGAAGAAAAAACCGTTGTGCGTTTAAAACCACAGTTTATTAAATCGTACCTCAATGTAATGCCAGAAAATTTGGCGCAAATTGCCAATGCTTCTTTTACTTTGGTTAATCATGTGAAACATGGTCCATTTGCTGGTGGTCAATTTGCCCGTGCCGTGGTGCAAACCGAGGTCGAGTACAACGAAACCGTTGCTAAGAATTTAAAACGCTTTTTTGCGGATAAACCACCTTTGAGTATCGAAAACACCTTGCATTTATTGGGTGGTGGTCATTTGCAAATTAATATTGCCAATGTGGATTATGAAGAATTGTCTGGGATTAAGGTGGCTTGGCAAGGTTTGTCGACAGGTATTGATTACCAAGGCAACTTTGATGCCTATACGATTTTATCCCAAAGCCCTAGTTTAAAAGTGACTTTGGCTGATAAAGGCATGGTGTCTTATGATGCTTTGAAATACACTTCGTTTACCGAACAAAGTGCTTCTAAGCTGTCTGTGGGCAATAGCCAGTTTAATTTAGGTGCTTTGCAATTAAAATGGAATGATGAAGTTGAGTACAATATCCGCGTTAATGATATTTTGAATAAATTGTCTGATTTGCAAGTGGGTTCTTTTATTAACCCAACAGGCAATATTTCCGCCAATAGCTTGACGCTGAATGACTTTGAATTTGCCTCTAGCATGGCTGAGAAAGATAAATTTATCAATGCAACTGGTGCAATGAAATTCAAAAGTTTGGCCATTGGTGAAGACAAATATGGTCCATTGGATGTCATGATTAAAGCCGATCATTTGGATGCGCCTAGTTTATTTGCTTTGCGTAAAAAAGTCTCTGAAATTGGTAGCCAAGGTTTAACGGGTGAAGAATTTCAAAAGCAAGTGGTGGCAGCGGCTCGCACTGAAGGCTTGCCACTGTTTACCAATAGCCCATTGTTTACCATTGAGCGTTTTGATTTAACCATGCCAGAAGGCACATTTAAAGCATCGGGTCATTTGGGCTTTAAAGGTTTGACTAAGGCCGATATGGACGATTTTTCTGCCATGTTGACCAAAACCGATGCCAAGTTGAATATCAGTGCACCGCAACGCCTATTGGAAATGTTGGGTGAAGCACAGGCAACAAAATTCATCAGTGTTGACCCAGAGATGCCTAATCCACCATCTGAAGATGACATCAAGAAAATGGGCCGTGATTTGGTCAACAGTGCGATTCAAGGCATGGCGCATGATGGTTTTATTAAATTAGAAAATGGTCAATTCAGTACCACGGTTACTTTTAAAGACAAGCAGTTTTTGATGAACGATAAAAAAGTGGGTGGTGATCGTCCTGAAGATGATATTGATCATTTAACTGAAGAAGTGGGTAGTGAGGCTGCTAGTCAGCCATGAAACCCACAATAACGCCAGTGGTACTGAGTATCGCTGGTTCTGACAGTGGCGCTGGTGCTGGTATTCAAGCCGATATCAAAACGGTTATGGCTTTATCCGCCTATGCCACTACCGCCATTACAGCCATTACCGCACAGAACACCTTGGGTGTTGGTGCGGTTTTTGCTATGGATGAGATGCAATTGCGTGCTCAGATTGAAGCGGTATTGGCAGATTTTTCGGTGAGTGCGATTAAGATTGGCATGTTGCCCAGTTTAAATAGCGCAAAAATAGTGGCATCTTGCTTGCAAGCTGTGCCCCATATTCCTGTGGTTTGGGATCCTGTTTTAAAAGCCAGTAGTGGCATGGATTTGTCTGAGGCAACACAATACACGGATTATTTGGCTGTGTTGGCCCCGTTTGTGACTTTGATAACACCAAATCTGCCTGAAATGGCGCGGTTTCTAGGTGTGCCAGCAGCCATTGATGTGTTACAGATGCAAGCACAAGTTTGGGCATTGTATCGGCAATATGGCATTGACCATGTGTTACTCAAGGGCGGACACTTGGAAAACAGTTTTGCTTTGTACGATGTGTTGCTGTCCAATGACAAAATCAGTGTGTTTGCTCATGATTGCTTAGTCACCCCCAATAGCCATGGCACCGGTTGCACTTTGTCTTCTGCTATTGCCACTCATTTGGCCTTTGGTTTGCCAATGGTGGCTTCTGTGTGGCATGGTATTGATTATCTGCAAGCGGCACTTTTGGCCGCGAAAAATTGGCGAATAGGGCAGGGCAATGGGCCTTTGCAACATGCTGTTCTTTTGAGTAAACATGGTGCTGGTTAGGTCATAAAAAATACCCTCGTATACAAGATACGAGGGTGATAAAGGAACACAACCACTACCATAGAAACACTGGGATTGACATGGTGCACATGATAAATAAAGTGCACCATGTAAAAATCTGTTTAAACAGTCGATAAAAACTTAAGCCTGATTTGGCTTGTTTCTGTCTTAACTGTTGATGTATTCATTATGGCAACCTTAAAACAAATTGTCAATGATAATCATTATCAGTTATTAAAAATAAATTGCTGTTGATGCTTTGTTATTGTATTTAAAGTTATTTTTTGATTGTCTTTAGTTAGGGTTGGGGTGGTTTTGTGCTAATCTAAATGGTTGGTAAAAAAAATGCCCCCGTATGCAAGATACGAGGGCGATAAAGGAACACAACCACTACCATAGAAACACTGGGATCTAAATAGCGCACAGCAATTTTTTGGGTGCACTATTCAAAAATAAGGTATCAACAGCAAGTATGCTGGCTGGCAATTGATAAGGATACTGGAGAGTATGGCTTGCTGTTGATGAGTTCATTATTCATGGATTTAAATCCAATGTCAAACGATAATCATTATCAATTACTATTTTTATTTTAATACTTTGTTTTCAAAAGACATAAAGTTTTCATTTTGGATAGATACAATCTAAAATACGGCTATTTTCGCTACTTTGCTGAAAATCCATTATAATTTTGGCTATTGCAACATTGTAATCAATAAAGGATGCAGGCTATGGCCAAACGCCAGATTGTTTTGGACACGGAAACCACAGGGCTTTATGCCAATAATGGGGATCGCCTCTTGGAGTTTGCGGGCATTGAGATGATTGATCGGCGCTTAACGGGTCAATCTTTGCATTTGTATATTCATCCTGATAGAGATATTCCAGCTGAAGCTTCCAATGTGCATGGTATTTACATTAAAGATTTAGAAGGCAAGCCCAAATTTGCGGAAGTGGGGCAAGAAATTGCAGACTTTTTGGCGGGTAGTGAATTAATCATCCACAACGCTGCGTTTGATATCGGCTTTTTGAACATGGAATTTCAAAAAATGAGGCTGCCCAAGGTCGATACCATGATTGCAGGGGTGATTGATACCGTGACGATGGCGCGTCAATTGTACCCAGGTCAAAAAGTCAATTTAGATGCTTTGTGTAATCGCTTAGGCGTTGATAAAACCAAGCGTGTGGTGCATGGTGCATTGATTGACTGTGAATTGTTGGCAGAAGTGTATTTGGGCATGACCCGTGGTCAATTTAGCTTGGGCATGAGCGATGACAGTGGCAGTGAAAACCATGAATTGGCAACGCAAGAGCGATTTTCTCGTACAGCAGGGCAGCAATTTAAAGTGATTTTGCCCAGTGAAGACGAGTTAGCAGAGCATGAGAGCTATGTGCAGGCCTTAGATAAGGCTTGTGGTGCGCAAAGTTTGTATCGCCAACAACTGGAATCGTTAGAATGAAAACCATTGCTTTGATTCCTGCTGCTGGTGTGGGCAGTCGTTTTGGGGCGGATTGTCCCAAGCAATATGTGAAAATCCATCAAAAAACCGTATTGGAGCATACGGTTTTACGCTTTTACCAAGAGAAGAATATTGATTTGGTGGTGGTGGTGGTGTCTGAACAAGATGCGTTTATTGATACCTTGGTTTTGCCCATGGGTGTTTTGGTATTAAAAATCGGTGGTGAAACCCGTGCTCAGACGGTGAGCAATGGCTTGCAATATTTATTAGACAATCAATTGTGTGCACAAGATGATTGGGTGTTGGTACATGATGCCGCACGTTGTGGTTTACCTGCGGATGCTTTACTGCGCATATTGCAATTGCGTGATGAAAAAATATGCGGTGGCTTGTTGGCTATGCCAGTGGCGGATACTTTAAAACAGGATAATGGGCAATATTGTGTTGCCAAAACGGTGCCTCGCCAACAATTGTGGCAAGCACAGACACCACAAATGTTTGGTGCTGGTTTGCTTTTAGAGGCATTACAGTTGGCTGATTTGAATGAAATTACAGATGAAGCGTCTGCTATTGAAGCTTTGGGTTTGTCACCTAAATTGGTATTGGGTGACAGTCGAAACATGAAATTAACCTTGCCACAAGACGAAATGTTAATGGCATTGATTTTACCAACTGTGGAATAAGGACAAGTGAGATGATGATTCGAGTAGGCCAAGGTTATGATGTCCATCAATTGGTGGCTGGTCGGGATTTGATATTGGGCGGTGTGAAGATTGAACACGATAAGGGTTTATTGGGTCATTCAGATGCCGATGCCTTATTGCATGCTATTACCGATGCTTTGCTAGGTGCTGCGGCGATGGGGGATATTGGTCGTCATTTCCCCGATACGGCCAGTGAATATGCGGGAGCAGACAGTCGAGTATTGTTACGCGCTGCTCGGGATTTGGTGCAAAAAGAGGGTTGGGAAGTGGTGAATGTGGATTGTACATTGATTGCTCAACAGCCTAAATTGGCACCGCATGTGGGCAATATGTGCCACAACATTGCCGATGATTTGCGCATGGATGCCAATTGCGTGAATATCAAAGGCAAAACCAATGAGAAATTGGGTTATTTGGGTCGCCAAGAGGCGATTGAAGCCCAAGCCATTGTGCTGTTAATGCGAAAATAAAACCATCAGGAGTGGATTATGGCTAATCAAGCCGAAATGAAAATGCAAGCTGCCTTAAAGGCAATCGAATATGTTCCCGAAGGTGCGTATATTGGTGTGGGCACAGGCTCAACCGTTAATTGTTTTATCGAAGCCTTGGGCGAAATTAAAGACCGTATTTTGGGTGCGGTATCGACTTCGGCTGAATCAACACGCCGATTAGAAGCGTTGGGCATTAAAGTGGTGGAATTGAATGAAGCGGGTCGTTTGCCTATTTATGTGGATGGCGCAGATGAAATTAACCATTCATTGCAAATGATTAAAGGCGGTGGCGCGGCATTGTTGCCTGAGAAAATTGTTGCCCATGCTGCGGATAAATTTATTTGTATCGCTGATGAAAGCAAATACGTTTCTCGTTTGGGTAAATTTCCATTGCCAGTTGAGGTGGTGCCATTTGCACGCTCTTATGTGGCTAAAATGATGATTAAATTGGGTGGTCGCCCAGAATGGCGCATTGGCGTAGAAACCATGGGCAAACATGATATTTTGGATTTGCATGATTTCATGATTGATGAGCCATTGGCGATGGAAAGGGCAATCAATGCTATTCCAGGTGTGATGGAAAATGGTTTATTTGCTGATCGACCTGCTGATATCTTGTTATTGGCATGCAAAGACGGTGTAAAAGTGATTGAAGCGAAATAATAACGAATTGATCATTCAAGCCATTCATTATGAAATGATGGCTTGAATGGATTTTGAAGGGGTAACGATGGGCTTGCGATTAACAAAGATCACAACCAAAACGGGCGACAAAGGCACAACGGGTTTGGGTAATGGTGAGCGTGTGAGTAAATCACATCAGCGAGTGGTGGCAATGGGGGATGTGGATGAACTCAATAGCAGCTTGGGTTTGGTATTGAGCTATCAATTATTGCC
>JASLDB010000113.1 GCA_030151665.1 Neisseriaceae bacterium | reverse complement strand
TTCACCCAAAGCCATGGAACGAATCACCAAAGTAGCTGACTGGCTACCAGTATTACCGCCCATGTCTACAATTGGTGCCAAAAAAGCCGCCAGAATAATCATTTGTTCTAACAACTCTTCTTGCTCTGCCACAAAGTTACTGGTGACAATACCAAACAAAGTCAAAATCGCCAGCCAAAAGCCACGCACAGAAAACATGCGTAAAAAGCCAGACTCTCGATAATCCAACTCAGGACCTGACATCGCCCCACTGCCACCCATGCGTGAAATAATATCGGCAGCGGCATCTTTCATGTGTTCCATCGCATCATCTACTGTCACGATGCCAAGCAGTCTTTGTTCCTCATCCACCACAGGCAATGCGTCCAAGTTATAACGCTCAATCAGCAATACAGCTTCCTTGTCTTCAGCATTGGCATTGATTTGCACCATGTCGGTACACATAATATTCTCAACCAACTCATCATTTTTAGACAATAGCAAGTCTTGCAATGTCACCACACCCAATAAATGTCGATGCTGATCAGTCACATAAATAATCGACAAGGCTTCTTTGCTGTTGGCACCTTTTTGGATTTCCACCCACGCTTCGGCAACTGTTGCTTTGTGGCCAACATGCACATAATCTGCACTTGTCATGCTGCCCACCGTGCCATCTGGATAAGCGGCTAACATCAAAATTTCTTCACGCTCAGCTTGTGCCAAAATTGGCAATAAACTGGTTCTGTCTTCTTGGCGCATGCGAATAAAAATTGCCACACGTTCATCAGAAGGCAAATAGCGCAATAATTTCAACAAGTCATCAGGCCCAAAATGCAAAACCAAATCATCCTGATACTCAGTGTTAAATTCTTCAAACAAAGGTGCCAACATTTCACCAGATAGCAGTTTCAATAACATGGCAACTTCAGATGCTGGCCATTCTGCCAAGGTTTCTGCCAAATCAATGGCACGTGATTGCTTGATAATGCACTCAAAAGTGGCTAAATCATGTGATAGTAATAAGGTGCGAACTGCAAAGCGCAATTCTTGTAGCTTCAATAAGGTCATAACGTTCCCCAAAATAGTTGAGATAAACGTAAGCTGGCTTACAATATGACTCATTAATCGGCGATGAGAATCCATGGGCGCAAGAAAGCCTTGGCCAACATGTCAACATGCCAATCAATCAGTTGTATTGAAAACCGATGAATCCATTGTCAACAGTATAAAGACTCACTGTGACAAAAGAAGGACAAAATGTTCGAAGCGAAAATAAGACTGAGCCGCTTCACCCTTTGAAAAGGCTAACGACTCACATTGAAAAATGCGTACGTTAGTTCCAAAGGCAAAAGGTTGTTTGAGATAACAACCAACAACTGTCACTGGATACTGTGCCCACGTTTGTGGTCTCCGCATTAATAAAAACGTGGCCAGTCTATGCAATCTTTCCTGTAGTGTCAAATTGCCACTGCTGCATACTGAGTGTCATTTTGTTAAATTTGGTTCATGTTTTAGCACAAATTCACCTCAAAACCCCTAATATTCTTTGGAGTCATTAACCTAGACATTGCATATTAATGAAAATATAACGCATTATTTATAATAATAAAAAATAAAAAACAACCCATGCAAAAACAACAAACATTCACTTAGACAATGATTAATCAATTTTAACGTAGCAAATGTGCCACAAACTGTTTTTTCTACCACACTCATCACCATTCGCTTATTTCCTACGTCTGCTTGACGCTAAGCAACACACTCTACCCCAATAGCAAACCACCAATGACTTTTTTATCGACTTACCACAAACTTACCAAAATAGGACTTGCTATTTCAAATAAAAATCACTATTATAAGCAAATAATAACTATTCTCACTTGATTAACATACTTATTGAGAAACAAGGACACCACTATGTATGTATGCATTTGCAATGCTATTACAGAACGCCAAATCAAGGAAACCATCGCCTCAGGCAGTGCAAGCACCCTGACCGATTTACAATCACAGCTAGGCGTCGCCACTTGTTGTGGCTGTTGTGCTGATATTGCTTCTTCTTACTTAGGAGCCACCCAAGAAAACAGTGTGCAAAGCATTACCATCACACCTGTTAAATAAAAATTCCCATAAAAAATACCGCCTAAAGTGGCGGTATTTTTTATGGGAAAGAACAATGCCAAACCATTTACACAAAAATAAAATTTAACCTCCCCAATAAAATGATTAGCGGTTATGTAGAATATAAATTCTAGACCATTTCATTTTCAAATAAATCATTTTATCAAGAATAAACAATGTCATTAAATGTCATTATTTGCCATGCAATGGCTTTTTTAAGGTCATGGCTGACCTAGTTGCTATTCTTTGATTGATAAGCAACAAAAAGCCCTCTATGAACCATAGAGGGCTTTTTATTTGAAATATTATTCACCAATATTGTCAACGGCATTTTGCAAGTAGTTTTGTTCACCCATGTCTTTAATCAATTCTAACTGGGTTTCTAACCAATCACCGTATTCTTCATTTTCATCTTTTAATGCTTGTAACAAATCACGTGTCACATAATCTTGATGCTCCTCGGCAGTACGAATGGCTTCAATCAATGTATCGTGTTTGCTACTTTCCAAACGAAAATCACATTCAATGGCTTCTATGGCATTTTCACCAATCAGTAATTTGCCCAAATCTTGTAAATTTGGCAAACCATCTAACAATAAAATGCGCTCAATGATTTTGTCTGCACTTTTCATGTCATCAATTGACTGATGATAAACTTTTTTACCCAATGCACTAAAACCCCAGTTTTTATGAATACGAGCATGCAAGAAATACTGGTTAATTGAGGTTAAGTAAATGCTTAAATTTTTATTTAAGGCTTGTAAAACCAAGCGATCACCTTTCATATGAGGCCTCCTTAGATTTGGCTTTGCAAGTAGTTTTGTAAGCCCATGGCTTCAATCAAATACAATTGTTGCTCTAACCAATGAGCATGATCTTCTTCGGTGTCTTTTAGTTGACCAACCAATAAATCACGACTCACATAATCAAAGTGTTTTTCACACAAGGCAATGCCTTTTTTCAAGTTGTCACGCACTTCAAGTTCGGTCGCCAAATCGTTTTTCAAAATACTAGGTACATCAGTACCAATATTCACTGCGCTTGGCGCACTTGCAGGGGTGCCACCTAACATCAAGATACGACGGATAAAATCGCTAGCATGGGCGGTTTCATCAGCCATTTCATGGTCAATGCGTTCAAATAATTTGTTATAACCCCATTCGGCAAACATGCGAGAATGGATAAAATATTGGTCACGGGCAGATAATTCACCAGCTAATAATTCATTCATGTACGCAATAACTTCTGGATTCCCTTGCATAGCTTTTCCCTTTTCATAACAAATTTTAACAAAACAATCATAACCAAAGCGCATGACCTTGGCTATTTCTTTTACATATCTTTGTAGCCAATTAATGAGAATTATTAGTACCTTGGCTAAGATTAATTCTCATTCCAAATTAACTGACCTTCACCCATTAAACGGTTCTGGCCACCAATCCATATATCATCTTGTTGATTCACTTCAAGATACAAGACATTCTCTCGGCCCAACAACACCCCTTGACGAACACGACATGCCAATGGTGTTTTTTGTTGTAACAAATGTAAGCCACCCAAGTTAGCACAAGCAGAACCTGTACCAGGATCTTCTAATACGGCACCATTTTGCAAATACATAAAGTGCACATACGCTTCATTACCCTCTTTTGCCCACACATAGGTAATTTCACGCCCTGGATATAAAGAAGCGTGCTTTGCCATAAGTGATGCATCCAATTGAATGGCATCAACCGCGGCAAAATCGCTGACTTCTACCAATAATTGCTCTGAGCCAACATTGACCCAAACTGGCAATGACTTGATTTTATCTTCAGGCAATCCCAACATGGCACTGGTTTGAGCCAAGGTTATTTGTCCATCTCTCATTTGGGGTGCTTTGGGCGTTTTTAACCAGACAATATCCATTTCTTCATCTACTCGGGTTTCAACCACGCCAGCAGGCACTTCAATGCGTGAAATCACCAAATCGGGATAAGCTGCTTGTAAAGCGGCAATACTACCAATAAGTGGATGACCTGCAAATGGTAATTCATGTGCTGGCGTAAATAGGCGAATTTGAGGCATTTGGCCTAAATAATCAGTGATAAAAACTGTTTCAGATTGATTAAACATCGCTGCGATTTGCTGCATGCTTTGGTCACTCAAAACACTGTCCAATAAAAATACAGGTAATGGATTGCCTTTGTCTTGCTCTGTGGTAAAGACATTGACCCACATATAGCGTAATGTTTGTTGCATGGTTAACCTCAAAATGTTTTTTTGTTGAAGAAATCAAAAAGCACTGGTACAACTTAGCATGGCATATAGCAAAAAGACACAAAACAGATGCTCTCGTGGCAACTTAAGGTAGCCAAAAGGTTAAGTTTGGTTTGAATGGAATCTTGCCATTGCGATTTGTTAAGTCTATCTTGGGTGGACACCGTAAAAAACAATAGTCAAAAATAAAAAAGCCACACACCAATTGGTGTATGGCCATATGCCCAATCATCTCAATCGCAAGAAATATGCAACATTAGGTGCCACACTATCCACCATCACGACAACCCAAATCGGGTATTGGTGACGAATTTTCTGAATAATCACAGTGGTAGCTGGGTATACTGCGGCCAATGGCACGATTATTTTCTAATGTATTGACTCATATTGTGGTGTTCTATTTCAAAATCAGCTTGCCGATACGCTTTGAATCGACCACGTGCCAAGGATAAATCATCTTCATGAGGACCAACCAACTCCAATACACGCTCAACACTGGGGTGGGCATGCCAATACTGTTGGCTAAGATTCAACACCACTGGCAATGAATCAACTGGCAAGGTCGCCCCACTACCTAAGACGATAGACGAAGATGTCGGCAATCCCTGTCCTGTTTGCCACACATCATGGGATAGAAATGATTCGGCATCGAATGTCCACAGCATTTGATCCAAGATGGCCAAAGTTTCTTGGTGCTCTACCCACACCAAAACAGATTGCCCTCGTTTGACAATGGTTTGAATCAAATCGCACGAAAATGGCAAGCTATCATGCACATGGGTATAAAACGTCACCTTGGCCATATTCAACCCATTAAATGCTAATATTGCGTAAGTATTGCATCAACATCCCCACTGGACGGCCTGTCGCACCTTTGTCGCTACTTGACCAAGCTGTACCAGCGATATCCACATGTGCCCAAGCATAATCTTCAGTAAAGCGTGACAAGAAAGAACCTGCCGTCAACGTACCTGCTGGACGACCACCAATATTGGCCAAATCAGCAAAGCTGCTTTTCAGTTGTTCTTGATACTCGTCCCACAATGGCAATTGCCACAATTTATCGGCACTTTGCTGACCTGCTGTTAGCAGTGCATCAGCCAAATCTTGGTTATTGGCCATCAAACCACTGCCTGCATGACCAAGAGCGATAATACAAGCACCTGTTAAAGTTGCAAAATCAATGACAGCTTTGGGTTTAAAGCGTTCTGCATACGTTAAAGCGTCACACAAAACCAAACGACCTTCTGCATCTGTATTCAATACTTCGATGCTTAGACCTTTCAAGCTCTTCACCACATCACCTGGTTTATTGGCATTGCCAGCAGGCATATTTTCACACGCAGGCACCAAAGCCACCAAGTTGATGGGCAATTTTAATTCGCAAGCTGCAAAAAAACCTGATAACACCGTTGCAGCACCACACATATCATATTTCATTTCATCCATACCAGGACCAGGTTTTAATGAAATACCACCGGTATCAAATGTTATGCCTTTACCCACTAATACCACAGGTGCTTCATTGGCATCTTGGGCACCTTGGTAATGCAATTCAATGAAATACGCTTCTTCAGTGCTGCCTTTGGCAACAGACCAAAATGAACCCATGCCCATGTCTTGGATGGCTTGGCCATTGTGTAAGAGTGCTTTTGCACCCACTTTTTGCGCTTGTGATTGAGCAAATTGTGCCAAATAACTGGGGGTGCAAATATTCGCTGGCGTATCACCCAACATTTTCGCCATATTAATCGCATTCGCTGTGGCTGAAGCAAAATCCAACTCTTCTGCCAAGGCAATATTGGCATGCAATTGTATTTGCTCAAAATCAACAGCTTTGGGTTCTACTTTCAATTGATCACAACGATAATTTACTTTGGCTACACTTTGTACTGCTGCTTGCAAAGCCAAACGCGCATCTGCTTCTGGTAAGTGATTAAAGTCAACACACAAAGTACTATTTTTTTGCTCTGCCGCCCATTTAATGGCAGGTAAAATGGCTTGTTGCCAAGCAGACAATTGGCTTTGCTCAGGAACATACACACAAGACACTGGCACCAATGATTGACCATGGCCAAATACAGTATTTTGCATGCCACTTTTACCGCCATCGACTAATTTTTGATTCATCGCAACCAATGTATTTTGGGCAGTGTCAAACACTTGCCAAGTATTGGGGTCCAATGCTGTTTGTGTCAAAACCACATAAGTGGTTTTCTCTGACAAAGAAATGGTGTGGGTATTGAGATTAAATTTCACTGCGTCTCCTGTTCTAAACAGTCAAGCCAGTTGGCTTTTTCAATATGATTAAGGGCATTATACAACAGCTAATTGACAACCATTCGCAATTTTCTACTTATCCTAAATCTGCTAATCATATACAATGCATCTTTTGAATGATAATTAAGGCACAATACATCGGTCGTCTTGATCAAAACCCAAACTCAAGTTAGTAAATAGACTTCATTTGGGGCCAGTATTTTGCCTTTATTCCTGAATAAAGCCACTTTATGATCTACAAAAGTAAATTCATCAAAGAAACCTCACTGACCGCCATTGGGGTTTTTGTGGTGTTATTGGCCATTTTGATTTCCACACAAGTAATCAATCTCTTGGGTCGAGCTGCCAGCGGTCGTGTGGCCATTGATGCCATTGCAGCATTGTCTGGCTTTTGGACTTTGGGCTTAACCCCTTTATTGCTTATTCTCACCTGTTTTATCAGTGTTTTAACGGTACTGACCCGATATTGGCGTGACAGTGAGATGGCTATTTGGTTATCTTGTGGTCTATCATTACGACACTGGATATTGCCAGTGATGACATACACCATTCCTTTTGCAGTATTGGTGGGTGTGATGTCAACTGTTGTCATGCCATGGGCTGAACTACGCAGCCAAGAATATGCTGAAATTCTCAAACAAAAACAAGACATGTCCATGCTGCAAGCTGGTGTATTTAAAGAATTGGGCAAAGATAAACGTGTGTATTTTTTAGAAGAATACAACAATGATACAGGCCTTGCTGCCAACATCTTTATCCAAGAAAAAAACAAAGATGGTAGTAAAAATATTATTTTGGCCAAAAAAGGTCGTGTCTTTTTAGAAGATAAGAAACGCATGCTTAACCTTGAAAATGGCTATCGCTATCAAGGCATACCCGGTCAGGCCAATTACAGCGTTGCTTCTTTTAAAAAACTGGAATTAATCATTAGCTCAACCCCAGAAGTCATTGACCCATTGGGGAATCGTCGCTTGGTTCCTACTCATTATTTATTCGGCAGTGACAGACCTGAACTGAAAGCGGAACTCATGTGGCGCATTTCCATGCCTCTATCCGTATTGATTTTGGGCTTATTGGCCATCCCTTTGTCTTATTTCAACCCAAGAACAGGGCACTCTTATAATATATTGATTGCAGTTGGTCTATTCTTGTTATACCAAAATGGCCTTACCTTTTTAAGAGATGCAGTACAAGATGGCAAAATTTCCATGTATCTGGGCTTAATCCCCATGCATGTTTTGATGTTGATTTTGGCATTAGTATTGATTCGTGTGCGCATGGAACCCGCTAGCCACTTTTGGTCTGCCCTGCGCTCTTCTCTTTTTAGGAGTAAAGCATAATGCTATTGGCCCGTTATATCTTCAAACAATTAAGCATTTTTACCCTTTATGGTTTGTTGGCTTTTTTAAGTCTGTACGCATTTTTTGATGTCTTAAATGAAAGCAGTAAACTGGGAGAAGGCAATTATACTTTTGCAGTCATGCTGCAATATGTTGCCATGCTCATTCCCAGTCATGCTTATGAATTAATGCCATTGGCTGTGCTCATTGGTGGTTTGATTGCCCTATCACAACTGTCTAGCAACAGTGAATACACCGTGATTAAAACCAGCGGTATCTCGACCAAGCGCATTATCATGTGGTTGTTAAGTTTTGGTACCATCTGTGCAGCCATTACCATTCTCTTAGGTGAATGGGTCATGCCATACACCGAAAGCCGTGCAGAAAAATTGCGTGTCAATGCCATTCAAGGCACCATTAGCGCCAGCCATTACAGTGGTATTTGGATGAAAGATGGCAGCAAATTTATTAATATTCGTGAGATGTTACCCGATGGTACATTAAAAGACATCAATGTTTATGATAATCAAGCTGGGCAGTTGATTAATAGCACCCACATAGAACGTGCCAAAGCAACATCGAATAACCAATGGCAAGTAGCGGGCGTGGCCAGTACCCATATCACCCCCACCAAAACCGAAATCAGTTTCCAAGAAAATAGCACTTGGAACTTGAAAATTGACAATAGCTTGTTAAATGTCTTACTGGTCGACCCAGAGCAAATGTCTATTCGTGATTTGAACCAATACATTAATTACTTAAAAGACAGCCAACAACAAACTCAGCGTTATGAGCTGGCTTGGTGGCGCAAACTGTTCTACCCCATCGCATCCATTTCAATGGCACTGATTGCCTTGGCTTTCACTCCACAACAACGTCGCCATGGCAATATGGGCTTGAAATTGTTTGCAGGTGTAGGGCTTGGGATTGGCTTTCACTTTGCCAACCGATTATTTGGTTTTAGTAGTCAGCTGTACAATATTCCACCGATTATTGGTGCGACACTGCCCACTGTGCTTTTCTTTATCTTGGCGACCTATTGGATTTATCGCAAAGAGCGACGTTAAAAAAAGCAGCGAAAGCTGCTTTTTTCTCATCTAGTCATAACTGCTTATGCCAAAGCCAAAAAACTTTGCTCAATGTCATCCCACGGCAAATCACGTCCAATAATCACCATCACAGATTGTTTTTGCTCCTCATCTGCCCAAGGAGAACCATAATCAAAACCCACAACCTTGTGAATCCCTTGCACAATCAAACGCTGTTCTTGATTGGCAATTGCCAAAATTCCTTTGTAACGCAACATATCATTGCCCCATTGCTCAATCAACGCTTCCATCCAAGCACCTGCTGCTTTAATATCCACCTCACCCAAATACCAAGCACGTGATTGTATACTGTCTTGAAAAGACTTTTGTTGCAGCTTAAATGGCGACAATGTCCCTGATTTGGGCGGATTCACGGCATAAAACCCATTACTTAATTGCAAGTCATCACTCAATTCAAATGCCTGTAGTCCAAGCCAATGCTCTTTAGCCACTTTTCCTTCAATCACTTGCTCTATCATTGCTTTGGGATTAATCGCATGCAGCCGTGACAATACGGTTTCAATATGCGGCTCGTCAACACGGTCCACCTTGGTTAACAACAAATAATCGGCAAAACCCACTTGCGATGCTGCAACACGGTGTTCATCTAATTGCTTTAGCACATGCTCAGCATCCACCAAAGTCACCACCGCATCCAAAACCATCCGTTCACGAATCCATTCATCCACAAAAAAAGTCTGAATAATGGGCGCAGGATCTGCCAAACCTGTGGTCTCTAAAATCAAACGGTCTATCACCAATTCACCACAGTCAATCTGTGCCAATAATTGTCGCAATGCCTCAGTTAATTCGCCTCTCACGCTGCAACAAACACAGCCATTATTTAATTCAATCACTTCTACTGCTTGACTATTACTCAGCAAACCACCATCAATACTAACAGCGCCAAATTCATTTTCGACAATGGCAATACGTTCTTGATTCTCATTTTGCAACAAAGCATTTAACAATGTGGTTTTACCAGCACCTAAAAACCCTGTTAAAATTGTCACTGGCACTACTGGCTTGATTTTATCCATTATGATTCCTTGTATTCAGTTGGTGCTAATTAGTGATTTAAGATATCAACCGCTTGATCAATTTTATCAAACTTAGGATCAAACCTGTGGGATAAACCGTAGTCTGTACTGTCATTTTGACAGTCAAACAACTGATAATTTGGATCAATATTTTTATTTTTTATGGCCATCCAATTGGCCAATCCAACCGTAAAATTCAAACCTGATTTATGGGCTTTACAATACTTTTTCTCATGAGAATCTGAAGCTGTCATGAATAATGGAATATCATAACTATATTGACTGTTCTCAATATGTCTTAAATAAATAGAATTGCCAGCTTCATGAGACAAACCATGATCTGAAAAATACAACATAGAGAATGTGGCATTATTCTCAGCAAATGATTGACTTAAATAGCCGTGTATTTCTTTCAAAATACGATCAGTTTTATGAATCGATGTAACATAGCAACTTAAATCACGAAATTTAGAATCATTACTGACAAATTGCTCGGAATAACCTTGAACACGCTCACAAAAATCAGAGTGAGAGCCATACAAATGAACCACAATTAATTTTCTTTTTTTAGGTTGTTGCCCAAGCACTTGTTTTATTTTCGGTAATAGCCTCTCATCACTGGTATTCAATGAATCATAAGCTCCTGCTTTTAAAAAATAGGTTTCATCGCTTTGATTCGCAACAATCGTCACTGGCGTATCGAACTCACCCATTTTCCCTTGATTCGATAACCAATATGTTTGTATGCCAGCCAATTTAGCCAAATCAATGATATTGTATTGGTAGTTTGGCTTCCATTGAACAGTATCACCTTTGGTTAGCATGAGTCTTAAGGAAGCTATGGTATTGGCACCTGCTGCTGTTAATCCATCAACCAATATACCTTTTTGAGTACTCATAAATGGCGTATTGTTAACACCATAACCAAAAGCATGGTGGTAATCTTTTCTGGCACTTTCGCCGATGATCAATACATAGTTATCATATGCTTTACTTGTCTCAACAATAGACTCACCCCATTTTGGATCTGCTTTGGCTTCGTTCATGGTTTTCAATTCAGCTTGAACTGATTGATAGGCACCATGCCATGCATAAAAATACTTTACAATGTCTTCATTAAATGACAAAAACAAAACACCAATACACAAAAACACTTTATTTTGATGCCATTGAATTTGGTGGCGATTATTCAAATATCTAAATATTACAAATCCAAACAAAGCAGCCAATGCAAGCAGATAGTTATAGGCAGGTAAACTAATCAATAACTCTTTAGACTCAGTGAAACTGGTTGTTAAAATAGAAGCCATGTACTGATATGTAGGTAAACCATACGTCAGGCCAATTGGAATATAAACCACAATTAAACACACAACTGGAAACAAAATATACCAATATGTGATTCTAGACATATTCAAAATCAAGACTAAAAATACCATTGCCAATAAACCACGGAGAGTATAGTCAACTCCACTGCCTTCTAGGCATATCCAGACAACAATAAACAAAATTATTAAACTTAAAAAGCCATAGCTAAATTGTGACCAAGAACATGCTTTTAATTTCAACCATCGATTCATTTATTTAAACTTACACAATTAGAATGAGTCGCTTAGTTTACCATAGAACGATAGCACTTAAGCATATCCCAAGGCTGTTGTGTTAACCAAATTGGCCTTGCCTAATCAAATAATGTTATGATGCTAGATTACAAAAAGTTTTTTATTATAATTAAATGGGATAATATGAATTTAGCAGAAAAGAACATGCTAGGAGATTTATCTGGGATATTTTTCGTCTCTGGATTTAGTGCATTAATATATCAGGTATGCTGGCAAAGATTACTTTTTACTGGCTTTGGTGTTGATTTAACATCTATTACTATTATTATTTCTGTATTTATGGCCGGATTGGGTATTGGTGCATTTTTTGGTGGTCGAATTGCGGATCAAAACCCCAAAAAAATTATTATCATATTTTGTCTAATTGAATTATTGATTGGGTTATTTGGTTTGTCTAGCCGATTTCTGATCATGCAACTGCAAGCATGGTTAGTCCACTCCAATATCACAACAACAGCTTTTTTCTGCTTTGGCTTGTTACTTTTACCTACCTTTCTAATGGGGGCGACGCTGCCATTATTAACCAGTTTTTTTAATCAATATATTCAAAATATTGGCCATTCCATCGGAAAATTATATTTTTACAATACCTTAGGTGCTGCATTGGGTGCATTAGCAACAGGATTTTTACTATTTAATTATTTTGGCCTAGCCAATACCATCTTCTGTGCTGCTATCCTTAATCTTTTCATCGCATTCTTAATCTTTATTAAATATGGGCGGAAATATGCGAACCACTAAAACTATTTATTTCATCGCTTTTTTCAGTGGATTTCTTAGCCTATCCCAAGAAATTTTATGGATGCGAATCATTTCATTCTCTGGTCACACCGTACCTCAAGCATTTGCATATGCACTTGCGCTGTTTCTATTTGGTATCGCCTTAGGCGCTAACATTGGTAAAAATTTATGTGCTAAAAATAAAAGCAGCATTCCTATGCTAGGAAATTTATTTTGGGTTGCAGGTTTCGTTGATTTAATATTACTCAGCCTCACCATCGCTTTAGCTCAACAAACATATTTAATTTGGTATCTTGGACTGTTTATTTTCATATGTGCATCAGTTCGAGGCATTGTTTTTCCTATGGTTCATCATGTTGGAACAAACCAAATTAAAAACGGAAAACAAATTTCCAATGTTTATTTTGCCAATGTCTTAGGTAGCACCATAGCCCCGATCTTAATCAGCTTTGTTTTATTAGATATATTAAGCACTCAACAAGTCTATATTTTCATCTGCGCCCTAACATTTACTGTCAGTTTAATTTGCTCAGAAAAATTAATTCTTAAAGGCATTACTGCTTTAATAGTAATGGGATGTGTATTGTCATTGATATCCATACCAGAACAAATATTTTATCAAATGTCTTACAAAGAAGACTTACCCAATGTTGAAATTATTGAAAATAAACATGGTTTTATTCAGATATACCATGATAAAGCCAACCAAGATAAGATTGTTTACGGTGCCAATGTCTATGATGGGAAATTAAACACCAACATTTTCACGAACACGAATGGTATTAATCGGGCATATTTACTGCCTGTTATTCAACCTCAGGCTGAAAATATTTTGGTTATTGGCTTGAGCACAGGCTCATGGGTGAAAGTATTAAGTACCATGCCTAATTTAAAAAAAATAACTGTCGTTGAAATCAATCCAGCTTATACTCAACTCATTCAATCCGATCCCATTGTTTCTGATATTTTAAAAGACCCTCGTATTGATATTATTTTTGATGATGGTCGTAAATGGATGAAAAAAAATGAAGATAACCAATTCGATATTATTTTAATGAATACCACTTGGCATTGGCGCGCCTACACTACCAATTTGTTGAGTCAAGATTTTTTAAAATTAGCACAACTCAATTTAAAACCAAATGGGTTTATTTTTTACAATACAACAGCATCTGCCAATGCTTTTCATACAGCCCCCACAGTATTCCCTTATGTTTACAAATACCAACAAATGTTATTGGCTAGTCAACAACCTGTCCAACTTCCTAGCCAAGAACAAATGGCAAACACTTTATGCCAATTAAAAAACCATGCTAATCAACAAATGCTCTTTAAAAATTCAGCTGAATGCCATTTAGCTGCCAATATTATATTAGAGCCTCCGTTCAAAGCATACAATGCTCTTTCTGAAAAGGATTTTACTTCAACATCTACAGAAATCATTACTGATGACAATATGATAAATGAGTACAAATTTGGTTTGGGTTTGGGTTTATGATCATCAACAATGATCAATTGTTAGTTTATTTTGTCAATCGCACCAAACCGCAAGCCAATAAAAAATATTGAGATAGCCGTTGGTTTGTTCTATTCTTTAGCAGAGCAATACACCAACAATGGCATCAATATGTGTTTAGCTGTATTGCAAAATACTTCCATGACATGGCGGTAATTTTGCAATCGTGAAGGACCACACACTACTAGAAATAGCCAGCCTATTTTAATAAATAGACTGGCTATTTTAATTTTCTATGATTTTATTAAAAATATCACTTATTTTTAATATCAACTACCTAAACCATGATAATAACTAACGAATCAATAATTTAGTATCGTCACGACCAATACGATAATGATTGGGTAATGACTTTAAGTTTTTGGGATTTTGCAGCCATAAATCCATTTTATGGCTTAAATGTGTTAGGACAATTTCTTTACAAAAAATTTGTGATTCAATTTCATAGACTAAATTTAAATCATTGTGGTTTCTCGGGGAAACGCTTTGTGGTGGACTGCTGCAATCAATGATTAAATAATCTAAATAATGATTTTGTAACCATGCTATTGTTTCTTCAGGCAATCCAACAGTGTCTGTAAAATAAGCAACTTTACTTTTTTCTGTTTCAATAACATAGCCCAAAGTCGGTTTAGAATGATTCATGTTTAAGGCGGTAATGTTCAATCCTTCTAATTCGACCGTTTGTCCATGTTCCCAACCTTCTTGAAATGACAAGATTCCTGGGTGCTTGTATAAATCGGCAAAACCATCTTTGTCAGGTGGTCCATATACTGGAATTTTATCGCCACAGCCCCAACGGATGTGTAATAAACCTTGTACATGGTCAGGGTGATAATGCGTCTGGACAATGGATTTAATTTCACCCGCTTTAAAGCGGCTGGCTAAATCAGGTAAACCACTGTCGATTAAAATCACTTTACCTTGGTAACGCAACATAGCAGAACAAGCTTTTCGTCGATACTCAATAATGGTTCTGGCACTTGTGCATACTTTACAGTTACAGCCGAAAACAGGAACTTGCCCAGCATCGCCAGTACCCAGCAAGGTTAATTCTAACGCCATAGCATTTCACCTTTTTCTATTAAATAATCAACAACTTCCCTAACAACACATGTCAATGATTGATTTGAATTGACATAAAAAATGTTTTCATCGGGATCATCAGACAGCTGTTGACTACGTAAAATACGTGCATCAATTTCATGTTGTGATTCTCTTGCCCGATTTTCCAAACGGGCGCGCTGTGTTTCAATGTCCAAACTCAATTGGATGGGCAGCAAAATACCTGCAAATTTTTCTTTCGCAATGGGCCAGTAAGCCCGAGAACCATTAAGTAAGACTAATTTGCCTGAGGCAATATCGTTGAGCCATTGTTTATCATAGGCATAATGGCTGCCATTTGCTTCCCAACTGAGCGAAAAGCAATCTTTGGTTTGCATTTCCTGAAAAACTGTTGGGCTTAAAACATTGTGTTGTTCCATTTCACCCGCCATGTTCTTCCGCGTAATATAGCGTGGCGGAATGACCATTTGGGTTTGGAAATGTTGGCCAATGGCTTGGATAACGGTGTCTTTGCCTGCACCAGAAGGCCCCATGATATAAAAGGCAAAATTTTTCTCTTTGACCATATTGATTAAATCACCCGTTTACCACTTTTCCAGACCGATTGAATCAATGGCTGTTTGTCATGTAAAAATACCTGCAACAAATCCGCTTTTTTACCAATGCCAATTTCACCTCGATCAAACAACCCTACAGCTTGAGCAGGATTTTTACTAACCAAAGAGACGGCTTTGGGCAAATCGTATGCAATGTCACCTTCTGTTAACAAAAATGCGGCATGCAATAGGCTACTGGGATAATAATCACTCGACAAAATATGCAGTAAGTTTTGCTTTGCCAATGTGCTCGCAGCGATATTGCCTGAATGTGATCCACCACGTACCACATTTGGTGCGCCCATTAATACTTGCATGTTTCTCTCAGTGGAATGGCGTGCAGCTTCTTCAGTGGTTGGAAATTCTGCAATTTTCATACCCAAATCGTGCGATTCCAATACATGCTCACCCGTAGCATCGTCATGGCTTGCCATAACCATTTGATTTTGTCGGCAATAATCAGCAATGCTCAAACGGTGCTTATGGCTATACAATTGTGCATTTTGTACTTGGCGAACTTCAAAGTTTTGCATCTCATCCAAACTTAAGCCATATTTGCCTTGATAATAAGTGCGATAGTGCTCAATGGCTTGAAACTGGCGCTGACCAGGTGAGTGGTCCATTAACGACACCAGCCCCACGTGTTGATTGCTGACACAATCATGAAAAATAGCCAAGGTTTCAGGGTGCGCCACTTCGCAACGCAAATGCACTTTGTGTTCTACCCTTGTCAATTGATGTGCTTGTGCATAATCAATGGCATCAAGCATCGGTTTTAAGCTATCCAAGCGGGCTTGCTTGGGGCTAATATCACCAATAGATATGGCATCAAATACGGTGGTAATACCGGCACTGGCCACTTGGTTGTCATGACTAATCATTGCAGACAACGTTGGCCAATTCACAGATGGTCGAGGGCTCATGTGCTTTTCCAAATTATCTGTATGCAATTCCACAAGACCAGGTAACAAATATTGACCATCCAAATTAACACTACCAGCAATATGCTCTTTACCCGATGCTATATCGGCAATAACACCATCTACAATTTTTAAACTGCCCAACACGACTTCGTCACCCAAAACCAAGCGAGCGTTACTGAATACGGTTTCAATTGACATGTTCAACCACCTTGTTGTCTAAAATATTAAACTGTCTATCGCCCACTTGTTGACGCACATATGCATCATGAAAAATACCAATGACTGCACTGCCTGCTACTTTGGCTTCTCGAATCAATTCAAGCACCACATCACGATTTTTTTCATCCAATGAAGCCGTTGGCTCATCCAGTAATAATATAGGCCAAGTCACCATGAATCCTCGAGCAATATTAACGCGCTGTTGCTCACCACCTGAAAAAGTACTTGGTGCCAAATCCCACAAATGCGCAGGAATATTCAGTCTGGTTAATAAATTCTCTGCACGCTCACGTGCTTTGTCTTTTGACCAACCCCGCTCCAAAGCGGGCTGCATAACCACATTGATGGTACTAACACGGGGTATGGTTTTCAAAAACTGACTGACATAGCCAATAGTATGCTGACGCAAATTAACCACTTGTCTAGGGCTGGCTTTGACCATATCAACCCATTGTTGATTTTGTTTGACTTTCAACTCACCTTCATTGGCCAAATAGTTACCATACATCATTCTGAGCAAAGTGGATTTCCCTGCACCAGATTGCCCAGCCAAAATTAAACAAGAACCCGATAAGGCTTCAAAATTCAAGGCATGAAAAACAGGTAATTGGGCTTGGTTTTGTTGATGCATAATAAATTGTTTACCAATATTGCGTGCTGCAATCATTACTTCTGACATAATCTTCCCCTTACACTTGCAAGATTGATGACACCAACAACTGCGTATAAGGGTGTTGTGGATCATCTAAAATTTGATCGGTTAAACCACTTTCTACAACATGGGATTGCTGCATCACAATCAATCTATCAGCCAATAACCGTGCCACAGCCAAGTCATGTGTGACCAATACAATTGATAAATTGTATTGACGCACCAATGAGCGAATTAAATCCAATAGTTTTGCTTGTACTGAAACATCCAAGCTACTGGTCGGTTCATCCATGAATACCAAGCGTGGGTTTGAAACCAAATTGCGTGCAATTTGCAAGCGCTGTTGCATGCCCCCGGAAAAAGTACGTGGGTAGTCGTTTACACGATCTGCCGCAATTTCGACTTCTTCTAGCCATTTTTTAGCTGTTTCATGCAAAAAGCCATAATGACGTACACCTTGTGCCATTAAACGCTCACTAATATTAGCCCCTGCTGAAACACCCATGCGTAAGCCATCTCTGGCATTTTGCTCAACAAAACCCCAGTCGGTTCTGAGTAATTGTCGTCGAGCAGCCTCTCTTTGTGCATACAAGTCTTCTACTTGTCCATCTTCGCGAATATAGCGAACACTGCCACTGTCGGGAGGCAATCTACCTGACAAAACTGAAAGTAATGTGGACTTTCCTGAACCAGACTCCCCCACAATACCGATCACTTCACCTGGATACACTTCAAAATTAACACCTTGGCAACCTTTGTTTTCACCATACAATTTGCCAAGGTTTTTAACTTCTAACAATGGCTGCTCGTCATGACTTAAAGCACATAACGACGCTTTGACTTCATCTAATTGAACAGGACTGCTTACTGACATGTGGCTTCTTTCTTTTGCAATTGCTGCTGACAATAATCGGTATCAGAACACACAAACATGTGTTGCCCTTGGTCATCCATCACCACCTCATCTAAGAAGGTTTCTTCACTGCCACAAATAGCGCAAGCAGTTTCCCATTTTTGGATTTCAAATGGATAGTCTTCAAAATCCAAACTTTCCACACGCGTGTAAGGTGGCAATGCATACAATCGTTTTTCACGCCCAGCACCAAACAACATCAATGCGGCGCTACCATTCAGTTTTGGGTTATCAAATTTTGGAATGGGTGATGGATCCATAATATAATGATCATTCACACGCACAGGGTAGGCGTAAGCAGTTGAAATATGACCAAAACGCGAAATGTCTTCATACAATTTCACATTAATCACCCCATAGTCTTGCAATGCATGCATGGTTCGTGTTTCAACCTCCGATGGCTCAATAAAACGCAAAGGTTCTGGGATTGGGACTTGAAACACC
>JASLDB010000096.1 GCA_030151665.1 Neisseriaceae bacterium | reverse complement strand
CCTTTTTTGACCAAGTGACGTACGATGGCGAATACCAAATCTTGTTTGCGCAAGCGGTTGGCATTTTCTAAGCCGTGCTCCTCTGCCAATTCTAATAATTTGGAGACGTGTTGATTTTGTAGTTCAGATACATGCATATTGAATTTTTGCTTTTTGGATAAGAAATAAGGTTAGCACCGAGAATAGACAAACCAAGTGCCAATGTTAATCATCTATATTCTGTCATTTGAGACGTGATATTGTCTGGATACATTTCTATGTTGAAAATGGGGGTATAGAAAAACGATATGATTAAGATAAAAGTGAATACCGTTTTAGATGTGGTTCATTTTAGGGTTTGATTTTTTAAAAGTCAACTGCAAATCAGTGCAATGATGTGATACAAGACAATAAAAAAGCAGCCAATGGCTGCTTTTTTACATAACTTACGCCAAAGAAGCGTCAATAAATGCTGTTAATTGGCCTTTGGTTAAAGCGCCAACCTTGGTCGCAACATTTTCGCCTTGGTTAAAAATCATCAATGTTGGGATACCACGCACGCCCAATTTAGCTGGTGTATCACTGTTGTCATCAATGTTGATTTTAACAATGGTCAATTTGCCTTCATAAGCAGGGGCAATATCATCCAAAATCGGTGCAATCATTTTGCAAGGACCACACCAAGGCGCCCAAAAGTCCACCAATACAGGACCAGCTGCTTTTAATACATCATTTTCAAAGTTGGCATCGGTGGTGTGCAAAATCAAATCGCTCATGATTATTCCTTAATATTGGTAAAGTTGTTTAACTATAGGTGACAAGATATAGGCAAGTACTCTTTTTTTCAAGCCCAGATTATCACCATAGTTTTTATGAATCGGGTAAATTGTTAATTTTCATGTTAACAAATTCATTTGTAAATATTGGGCCCTTCATTAGGCAAATAGATTTGATCTTCGTAGGTATAGAGTAAGTTAGGGGCAAAAGCTACAAAAATGGCTGTAAATAAGCCAGTTAAAAAAGCCTCCGCCCACATTAATAAGAAATAAACAGGAAAAATGGCAGTCCACACACTCACCGCATCATAATGCAAACTGAGGTGCAAAGCGGTACAAATGGCCAAAGATGAAACCAACATACTCAAAGCACCTGCAAAAAAACCATTGGCAAAAATATACACGAACAAATGATGGGGTAAAAAGCGCCTTGCCAACCACAAAATCAATTTAGCAGTCACAAGTGCAGGCAATACTGCCACCAAAATATTCAATGGAGCCATCCAAATGCCATCAATCCCCATTGACACCAGCGCATACAGCACCACCACCATGCTCATGGCCCACAGTGCACCAGCAAAACCCAACATGCTAAATGAAATCGCCGCCCCCACAAGATGAAATTGTATCCCTGCCATATCTCCTTGGGATATAGAAGCTTGCATCGCCCACATAACACTGAGCATCACCGTGTTGATTAAGATACTTTGGTTACGGTGCTTTAACGCCGACAAAGCCGGAAAGGTAAAAACCAATAAACCCAACCAAACAGCCAAGCTTATATAAAGGGTCCAACTGGGTAAAAAATCCAAATGTAAGTTCATAATATGACTTATGCTTTTCCAACAAGGCTTTTGGGGCCAAAATTAAAAGCCTGTTTTTCTGGGTATGAGCCAAAAGACAAGGCCAAATATTGTAAAATAGTTGCTGTCGCGCCCCAAATATCCCGATTGGGGTACTGCATTGCCACGGTTTCAATGCGGTGATTTTTGTGTCTCACAAAACGGGCATGGTAGCAGTTAACATCCAATACAACCCGCAAAGGAATATAAAAGGCTTCATCCACCTCCCCTGTACTCAGATACAATGGGGTACTTTGTGGTAACCATGCCACCACAGGCTCAATCTCAAAACCAGATAAAGTAGGTAATTTGGGCAATGTACCCAGAACATTAATACATTCTGGCGCCACCCCAACCTCTTCTTGTGCTTCACGCAATGCTGCTGCAATCACACTGGGATCACTGCTTTCCATTTTACCACCGGGGAAACAGATTTGTCCTTTGTGAGTAGGCATCTGCATCGATCGCTTAGTCAACAAAACTTCAACTTGCTCACCACGCTGTTGCAAAAGCACCAAGACCGCCGCCAAACGCAATGAATCCAATGAAGCAATCAAGGGCGCTTGATCAGTTTTACTGGGGTAATCACCATATTGACTGGCAAATTGAATGAATTTTGTAAGTTCTGTTAACACGAAATATACCTCTTGGTTATTTTTTTAGGCCCACATGGTATAAATTAGACATGACTAACCTAAAAATACAAATAAACCACCTTATCCGTCATTAAAATAACATATAGTGATGTTATAGATAGAATCTATAAATTAAAACTGGTAATTTCAGCAAAATAAGTTATGATATTCAAATACAGGAGATTTTAGAACAGTATGATTAGCGGCGTCCTAATTTAATAATACAGTCTTCACTAAATCATGGGCAAGCCACCATAATTAACCAAGCAGTTTGGCCTTAGGCCATTGTATGTAAGGAGTGTTGTGTGAGTCAGTCTTTTCAATTCGATCCCAAACAAATTGCCGAGTCCATCGGCAACTGGCAAAAACTTTGGTTAAATGCCTGGAAACCCAATCAGCCACAGCAAAATAATGACCAAGTCAATCAGCAATGGCAAAATTTTTTGGGTAACCAATCCCAAATCTGGCAAAAAAACATGCAAGCCATGATGAGCAATCTGCCCTCATTTAATCAATCAGGTGAAACACCTGATGAATCTTCCCCTGCAAGTTTGGGCCGTGCTTATTTTGACAATTTACAAAAAGTCTATGAACAATCTTGCCAGTTTATTGAGAACCAACTGGACAAAACCACAAGCCAACAGGGTTTAAGCAGCGAACAAACAGATAACTTACAGTTTCTAACCCGCCAGTATTTGGCAGCGTTAAATCCCAAAAACTACCTCATGACCAATCCCGACGCACTCAAAGAAGCTATCGACACCAAAGGTCAAAGTTTGGTACAAGGCATGCAAAACTACATGCATGACTTAGAAAAAGGCCGTATTTCCATGTCCGATGACAGCAATTTTGTTATTGGTGAAAGCTTGGCAGCGACCCCGGGCAAAGTGGTGCTTCGCAATGAATTAATCGAATTGATTAAATACACCCCAACCACAGCCCAAGTCTATGAAACCCCATTATTAATCGTTCCACCTTGTGTCAACAAATACTATTTAATGGATTTAAGCCCAGAAAAATCATTGGTTGAATATTTGGTATCACAAGGTCAAACCGTGTTCTTGATTTCTTGGCGCAGCGCCGTGGAAGAAATGAAACATTTTACATGGGATACCTATGTAGAGCGTGGTGTGATTGCAGCAACCACA
>JASLDB010000041.1 GCA_030151665.1 Neisseriaceae bacterium | reverse complement strand
AAAACCCTGCAGTTGATTTTCATTTTGCACAACCGGCCACAAATTGTATTCATCAACCAAGGCATATTCTGACAATTCAAAAACACCTTCTAACATCACCACTGGCAAAGTAATCCCAGCTTGACGCAATGAAATGGCTTCTTCAATCGTCGCCACGGCAAAACCATCGGCAATATCTTCTAAAGCACGAGCACATTCAATGGCACCATGACCATAAGCGTTGGCTTTAATGACTGCCAATGCTTTATTGCCATGCATTTTTTTGCATTCAATGTAATTGTGACGCAAATTGTTTAAGCGAATTTTCGCAACCAATGGGCGCATTTTGTTATTCCTTCATCTTCTGTGTGTTTCAATAAAAAGCCGAAGACAATATCTTCGGCTTTTTTAAATGATTGTGAGTTAACGCATTGGTACAACCAATACTTCGCTGCCTCTGGCATAGCGTTGCATTGATAAGTCATCGTAACGAATATCAGGTTGTTTGCCACTGATTAAATCAGACATCACTTTGGCAGAGCCCAAGCTCATGGTCCAACCCAAAGTACCGTGACCGGCATTGATTGATAAGTTTTCAAAGCGGCTACCACCCATAACTGGTGTACTATCAGGCGTAACAGGACGCAAGCCAGACCAGAATGTTGCTTTTGAAACATCACCACCATTGGGGTATAAATCGGTAACCACCAATTCCAATGTTTCGCGGCGTTTTTGGCTTAGTTTGATTTCATAACCAGACAATTCAGCCATACCACCCACACGAATACGGTCATCAAAGCGTGTAACAGCGACTTTGTAAGTTTCGTCCAAAATGGTTGAAACAGGGGCACCATCAGGATTGGTAATCGGTACGGTTAATGAATAGCCTTTGATTGGGTAAATTGGCAAATAAATACCAATGGTTTCCATCAACATGCGGCTGTATGTGCCCAAGCAGCAAACATAATGGTCAGCAACAATTTGTTGGCCATTTGCCCAAATGGCTTTAACGCGTTTGTTGTCATGTTCAATGCGTTCAATATTGTGGTTAAACAAGAATTTTACGCCAGCATCTTCACACATTTTGGCCAATGTTTGGGTGAACACATGGCAATCACCTGTCTCATCATTTGGCAAACGCAAACCACCTTTGATTTTGTGCAATTCTGTTTTCAAAGCAGGTTCGTATTCAGCACAGCCTTCTGGTGACAATACTTGGTGCTCAATGCCCAATTCTTGTAACACTTTAATGTCTTTTTTAGATGCTTCCACTTCATAATCTTGGCGGAACAATTGCAATGTACCTTGTTGACGGCCTTCGTATTGAATACCCGTGTCTTCACGCAATTTACGGAAATTATCACGGCTATACTCAGAAATGCGCAACATGCGTTCTTTGTTGATTGCATAACGCTCTGGACCGCACTCAGCCAGCATTTTGAATAACCATTTAATTTGGTATAAGCTACCATCAGGACGGAAAATTAATGGTGAATGTTCTTTGAACATCCATTTTAGTGCCTTAGTCGGAATACCAGGAGCAGCCCAAGGAGAGGCATACCCAGGGGAAATTTGACCTGCATTACCAAAACTTGTATCCATGGCAGCGGCTTCATCACGATCAACCACGGTAACATCATGACCTTCTTGGCTTAGATACCATGCAGTGGTTACACCAACAACGCCAGCGCCTAAAATCACAATCTTCATTTATCACTCCTCAATGGTGCTTCTTCGGTGACTTTGCTTGTCTTTGTAGCAAGCAAAGCATTTTGTCTGTTTATGGCTTGTGCATTGCAACATACACATCCAGTTAAAAAAGTAAGTTTAATGTTTTTTTAATAGTGATTTTCACCAAATTTATGGCATAATTTCAGTAATTTTCTTTAAAATTAAACAAATAAATAGGATTTATCTAAAATGAAGCATTTGGACAAAATTGACATGAAAATCTTGGCGATTTTGCAAAAAAACGCCCGAATCAGCATGACTGAATTAGCAGAACTGGTTGGCTTATCCACCACCCCTGTCACCGAACGGGTTCGGCGCTTAGAACGTGAACAAGTGATTACAGGCTACTTTACCCGCATTAACCCTCAAAAGGTCAATCAAAGCTTATTGGTCTTTGTAGAAATTAAACTGCGTTCTAAATCGGGTAATATTTTTGACGAGTTTCGCCGTGAAGTGATGCAAATACCAGAAATTTTAGAATGTCATTTGGTTTCAGGCGAATACGATTATTTAATCAAAGCCCGCTTACCTGATATGCATGCCTACCGTGATATGTTGGGCAGTATTCTATTGCAGTTACCTGCTGCCGCTGAAAGTCGCAGCTATGTGGTGATGGAAGAAGTCAAAGAATTGATGACATTAAGCCTCAATAGTTTTTAATAACATAAGGATACCCATGAGCCAACGTGCAAAAACAATCATACTTCAAGGTCAAGAAAACTGCCGTGATTTGGGTGGATTAATCAATCAACGTGGTCAGCGAATTCAATACAATAAGCTGTTTCGTTCTGGGCAATTAAACACATTAACCCCTCAAGATTTACAAATCCTACAGCAAATTGGCCTTAGCCAAACCATTGATTTTCGTTCACAAGATGAAGCCCAAACACAACCTAATTGTGCCATTAGCAGTCTAACATCGGCATTGCATTTGCCCATCAGTGCTGGCAATTTAGCACCCAAGACTGTGGGCCAATTGTTTACCAGCGCCAATCAAAGCATTGTTGAAGATTTTTTCATGGCACTTTACCAAGATTTAATCTGTCATACCCATCAACAATACCATGATTTTTTCACAGCCCTATTGAACCATCAAGAATCCACCACAATCTTTCACTGCACAGCAGGCAAAGACCGTACAGGGGTGGCAACGGCTTTATTATTAAGTGCACTGGGCATGAACCAAACAACCATCATGCAAGACTACCTATTAAGCAATCAATACCAAAATCTCACCAAAA
>JASLDB010000014.1 GCA_030151665.1 Neisseriaceae bacterium | reverse complement strand
CAACAGCCTGTGCATCGTAAAACCTTGGCTTTTGCCGGCATGGCAGTGGTTGTATGCTTTATGGCAGCAGGACTGACACAGACGATTTTTGCCCACAATAGCGGGCGATTGTACTATGCAATGATTGTGGTTATTGTTTTTGCCTTATTATCTAGCAAGGATAGTCAATAAGTGGTTTAGTTAAGTGTGTTTTACAATTTATAGTCGAATTCTATTGATAAAACGATTATAATCAGCACTATTCGTTTTATTATTTGTGGTTAGGAGATTACCCCATGGCACTGGTTTCTATGCGCCAATTATTGGATCATGCTGCTGAGCATAGCTACGGCTTGCCGGCATTTAATGTTAACAACTTAGAGCAAATGCGTGCCATTATGGAAGCGGCAGATCAAGTGAATGCGCCTGTTATTGTACAAGCCAGTGCGGGTGCGCGAACTTATGCAGGTGCACCTTTCTTGCGCCATTTGATTTTGGCAGCTGTGGAAGAATTTCCCCACATTCCAGTGGTTATGCACCAAGACCACGGTTCTAGCCCTGCTGTTTGTCAACGTTCAATTCAATTGGGTTTTAGCTCAGTGATGATGGATGGTAGTTTAATGCCTGATGGCAAAACACCAACTTCTTATGAGTACAATGTGGATGTGACACGCAATGTAGTGGCATTGGCCCACGCATGTGGTGTGTCTGTTGAAGGTGAAATTGGCTGTTTGGGTAACCTAGAAACGGGTTTGGCGGGTGAAGAAGATGGTGTTGGCGCTGAAGGTGTATTAAGCCATGACCAAATGTTGACCAGTGTTGATGAAGCAGTGAGTTTTGTTAAAGATACCGATGTTGATGCTTTGGCAATTGCCATTGGTACTAGCCATGGTGCATATAAATTTAGTCGCAAGCCTACAGGTGACGTATTGCGCATTGACCGCATCAAAGAGATTCATGAACGTTTGCCCAACACCCATTTGGTGATGCATGGTTCAAGCTCCGTGCCACAAGAATGGTTGGCGGTGATTAATGAGTTTGGTGGTGATATTGGCGAAACCTATGGTGTGCCAGTAGAAGAAATCGTCCAAGGCATTAAAAACGGTGTGCGCAAAGTAAATATTGATACCGATTTGCGTTTGGCCAGTACTGGTGCGACTCGTCGCTATTTGGCACAAAATCCTAGCCAGTTTGACCCGCGCAAGTTTTTACAAGCCAGTACTGAAGCGATGAAGCAAATTTGTATTGATCGTTATTTGGCATTTGGTTGTGAAGGCATGGCCAGCAAGATTAAGCCCATTTCATTAGACCACATGGCCAATTTGTATGCCAAAGGTGAATTGAAACAGTTGATTAAATAATCAATCATCAAGTTAAGCTTTAAACACGGTATCTTAAGAATACCGTGTTTTTTCGTTTGTTGCGTAAACCAAAGTACTTTTTTAAAGTCATTCGATTATTAACAGTCACATTGATTGTTCTTTTGGGATTGGAAACATCATGAATAGTGAAACAGGACAGCATCCAAAGGGTTTTTTGGATCAATTTTTTAAATTAAAAGAAAATGGCACTTCTGTTAAAACAGAAGTATTGGCCGGTTGTACCACCTTCTTAGCCATGTGTTATATCATCGTGGTGAACCCTGATATCTTGTCACAAGCTGGGATGGATTATGGTGCGGTTTTTGTTGCCACATGTATTGCAGCATCTATTGGTTGCATGATGATGGGCTTAATTGCCAATTATCCAATCGCCTTAGCGCCTGGGATGGGCTTAAATGCTTATTTCACTTATTCTGTTGTTAAAGGTATGGGTGTGCCTTGGGAAGTGGCACTGGGGGCTGTGTTTATTTCGGGTTTATTGTTTATTGCACTGAGTTTTTTAAAAATTCGGGAAGCCATTATCAATGCTTTGCCCAATTCTTTGAAGTTTTCTATCACTGCCGGTATTGGTTTATTTCTGACCTTGGTGGCATTAAAAAATGCTAACTTGGTTGTGGCCAATCCAGCGACTTTTGTGGCCATGGGCGATATTCGTAGCCCGAGCGCTTTGTATGCGTTATTGGGTTTTTTCATGATTTTGGGCTTGGAGCATTTTAAAGTTCGTGGTGCCATTATCATTAGCATCTTGTTTGTGACAGTGTTATCCATGCTATTGGGTCACAGTGCCTTTAATGGTGTAATGGGTCCCATGCCATCGTTAGAACCCACATTCATGAAAATGGATTTGAAGGATTTATTCAGTGCCAGCTTAATTGGTGTGATTTTCGTATTCTTCTTTGTAGACTTATTTGACAGTACTGGCACTTTGGTTGGTGTTGCCCACCGTGCTAATCTTCTTAAAGATGGCAAATTACCACGTTTGAAAAAAGCTTTATTCGCCGACTCTACCGCGATTGTGGCGGGTGCTGCTTTGGGTACATCGTCAACCACTGCTTATGTTGAATCGGCTGCTGGTGCGGCTGCTGGCGGTAAGACAGGTTTGACTGCCGTTGTAGTGGGCTTATTGTTCTTGGCTTGTTTATGGTTTTCTCCATTGGCATCTAGCGTGCCACCTTATGCCACTGCCCCTGCTTTATTGTATGTGGGTGTGTTGATGGTTCGAGGTTTGGCATTGATTGATTGGAATGATGTAACTGAAGCTGCTCCTGCTTTGATGACAGCCACTTTTATGCCTTTCACTTATTCGATTGCGGATGGTATTGCAATGGGTTTTATTACCTACGCTATCGTGAAATTAATCACGGGTAAAGCCAAAACTGTACCGTATATGATTTGGATTATTTCTGCCTTGTGGGCATTTAAATTCTTCTTTATTGGTGGTTAAAACCCCATTGAATGAACCCAAAAACTGTCGGGAAAAGTCACTTTTTCCGACAGTTTTTTTGGGTTCGTGATACATTATAGCCGCGATTAAGCGCTAACCAAGTAGGTGAAGAGGAGTTCATTATGTCCGTGATTGACGAAATTTTGTCTTTCAATGAGGAGTTTGTTGGTACGGGTGAATATGCCCAATTCTTTAGTGATAAGTATCCAGACCGTGGGATCGCTATTTTGTCGTGTATGGATGCACGTATTATGGAATTATTACCAAGAGCCATGGGGCTTAAAAATGGCGATGCGAAATTAATCAAGAATGCGGGTGCATTGGTGACTCACCCATGGGGTTCGGTGATGCGCAGCCTATTGGTGGCAGTACATGAACTCAAAGCCAAAGAAATTCTCATCGTTGCACACATGGATTGTGGCATGCGAGGCTTAAATTCCGATACTTTTTTAGAAAAAGTAGTGGCAGCTGGCATTCCTGCGGATCGCATTGAAACTTTGCGTCATGCTGGTATTAATTTGGACAGTTGGTTGACAGGCTTTGATAATGTTGAAGACAGTGTTCGCCATTCTGTTAACATGGTGAGAAACCATCCATTAATGCCAGAAAATATTGCGATTCATGGTCTGGTGATCCATCCATCAACAGGGAAGTTGCATTTGACTATCGATGGTTATGATGAGGCTATTAAATTGCAACAAGCCAAATTAGCGAAAGCGTAAGCATGAGAAAAATAGGCTTATTCGGTGGAACGTTTGATCCTGTTCATGTGTCACACATGCACATTGCCACAGTATTTGCTGATCAGTTGGGCTTGGATACAGTGGTATTTATTCCAACGGGTTTGTCTTATCACAAAAAATACCAGACCCAAGCAAGCAATCAACAGCGCCTAGATATGTTGTCATTGGCTATCGAACAAGATGAACGTTTTGCTGTGAGTAATTGTGACATGGTGCGAGAGGGCAATACCTATACCATTGATACATTACAAGTGTTTCGCCAACAATTTCCCAACGATGAATTGTGGTGGTTAATGGGCAGTGATTCATTGTTAAAACTGCATACTTGGAAAGGCTACCAGTCTTTGTTGCGTTATTGCAATTTTGCCATTGCAGCTCGAGGCAATGATAGCTTGGCTGCGCTGCCACCTGAGACACAAAGTTTGGTCGCAGATGCGTTAAATGCCGATAAAAGTCAATTAACTGGTAAAATAGCCCTATTGGACTTAACCCCCAGCGCTGTTAATTCTGGCGCCATACGTGATCGCATTGCCAATCAAGAGGATGTATCAACTGATTTACATGGCAATGTCTTGCGTTACATTACTGAACATCAATTATACGCTTAGGAGCCATCCCACATGGATGCACAAGACAAAGAACGCATTGAACAAATCGTTGCTGTTGCGATTAACGCTTTAGAAGACGTTAAAGGCAAAGAAATTTTGGTATTGGATACCACAGAAAAAACATCATTATTTGCCCGCATGATTATTGCCTCAGGTGACAGTACTCGCCAAGTAAAAGCTTTGGCCAATAATGTTGCTGTGGATTTAAAAGCGGCAGGTTTTGAAGTACGCAGCTCAGAAGGTCAAGATTCTGGTGAATGGTCATTGGTTGATGCTGATGATGTGATTATTCACACCATGTTGCCAGCAGTACGTGATTACTATGATATTGAAGCATTATGGGGTGGTGAAAAGCCATCATTTCATGCTGGCATGACCAAACCTTGGCACGCAGCTGACGCAAAATAAAGCACATAAAAAAACAAGGCTGCCATTGGCAGCCTTTTTGATGGATAACAAGCATGAACATAACCGTTTTGGCGGTGGGCACCAAAATGCCCCGTTGGGTCGATGAGGCAGTGGCAGAGTACGCCAAGCGTTTTGGCCGTGATATTCAATTTAACTTAAAAGAAGTCAAACCTGAAAAACGAGGTTCAGGGGTCAATGCTGAACAAGGGATGTTGGCAGAAGAAGGTCGCTTGTTGGCGGCAATTCCACAAGGTGCTTATTTGGTGGTATTAGATGAGCGTGGTCAAGCACCAACATCTGTACAACTGGCTGAGCACATGAAAAAATGGTTAATGAATGGAGAGCATATTTGCATGATTATTGGTGGTGCAGATGGGCTAACAGACAAAATTAAGCAACAAGCCAATATGATGATGCGCCTGTCTAGTTTAACCATGCCACATGGTATGGTTAGGGTGTTATTGACGGAGCAATTGTATCGGGCGGTGTCTATTTTGCATAATCATCCCTATCATCGTGAATAAGCAATAGAATCAAATCATTATTTTGAGTGGTGAATGGATTTTGGGCTTATAATAATCAACTTATCATTTTAGGATTTTGTCATGAAAAGAAGTGTGTTGTTTTTCATCTCGTTATTGGTTTCTGGACTGTCATTTTCACAAGGTAATCAAGAACAAGTCGCGCCAATTGCCTGTCCAACAGAACAAAATTTTAAAACCATTGTTACCAAGCAGGCTACACCTGATTATGTTTATGCTGATATGGTTATGTGTATTCGGGAAAAAACGCCAGAGACACGCCGTATGGCATTTATGCTGTATGGACTGGCGGGCAGTATGATTATTTATGACATGGATCGCGTGAGTGATAAATCAGCACATGCTATTGGTGGTGTGCTTCAGTATCAATTGTCTCAAGATGATGAAGTTGTCACGGCATTAAAAGAATTGCCTGCTGTATACAATGACCCTGAAGAGAAGCAAAAACTTTGCCAGCAATTGAAAACAATCGCACCACCCAGTTATGTACCACATTATATGCTTAATCATGGTTTGGCTGTGATGACAAAGCGTTTAGGTGGATTTGGAGGCGATTCCATGGATGCATTTGTTCCAGCCAAATCACCTCAAAAAGCATGGCATCAAACGATTGATAGTTATCTGAAATGCTAATAATAGGTTTGTAAAAGTAGCATTAAGATACAGGATCAAAATCCTGATCATGTTAAGTTAATCAAACCATTCGGATTTCACCGACAAATGTGATTAAATCCGTTAGAATAGCCCCATAATTTAGAATTAAAATAAAGACTGTATATGAACGCTACCCCTTTACTTGATCGTATTGACTACCCAGCGGATTTGCGCAAATTGTCTAGTGAGGCTTTGCCCCAAGTAGCAGATGAATTGCGTGCATTTTTATTGCAATCGGTAAGCCAAACCGGTGGCCATTTTGCCAGCAATTTGGGGGCGGTGGAGTTAACGGTTGCTTTACATTATGTTTTTAATACGCCACAAGACCATTTGGTTTGGGATGTGGGACATCAAAGTTATCCCCATAAAATTCTAACAGGCCGAAAAAATCGCATGAATACCATGCGCCAAAAAAATGGTTTAGCGGGTTTTCCAAAGCGTTGCGAATCTGATTATGATGATTTTGGTGTGGGCCATTCTTCAACGTCTATTGGTGCTGCTTTGGGCATGGCAGCGGCAGATCATATTCAAGGCTTAAATACCCACAGTGTGGCAATTATTGGTGATGGTGCCATGACTGCAGGACAGGCATTTGAGGCCCTGAATAATGGTGGTGACATGAGTGAGGTTAATTTGTTGGTGATTTTAAACGACAATGAGATGTCCATTTCACCCAATGTGGGTGCACTACCCAAATACTTGGCAAAAAATTTGGTGCAAGATATGCGTGATTTTGCACGCAGTGTTAAAAACAAGTCAGAAAAAGTATTAAATAAATTACCTGGGGTGTTGGATGTTGCGCAGCGCATTGAAAACAAGGTTAAGAGTTTGGTAGATCTTGATTCTGCCAAGCCCACGGCTAATTTATTTGAAAATTTTGGCTTTGAATACACAGGTCCAGTGGATGGACATGATGTATTGGGTTTGGTGGAGAAATTGCGTACTTTAAAAGGTAAAAAAGGTCCGCAGCTTTTGCACATCATGACCAAAAAAGGGCAAGGCTATAAACTGGCAGAAAATGATCCAGTGGGCTTGCATGCGGTCGGTCAGTTTGATTTGGCCAAAGGTCCTCTTAAATCCACCACACCAACTGCACCAACGTATACACAGATTTTTGGGCAATGGATCATTGACCAAGCCCATGCGGATAGTCGATTGGTTGGTATTACGCCTGCCATGCGAGAAGGTTCTGGCTTAGTGGCTTTTGAAAAAGCATTTCCCAAGCGTTATTTTGATGTGGGCATTGCGGAACAACACGCTGTGACTTTTGCTGCTGGTGTGGCTTGTGAAGGATTGAAACCTGTCGTGGCGATTTACTCAACTTTTTTGCAACGGGCTTATGATCAGTTGATACATGATGTGGCCTTGCAGAATTTATCGGTTCTGTTCGCCATTGACCGAGCGGGTATTGTGGGCGCAGATGGCCCAACGCATGCAGGTGCTTATGATTTGAGCTTCTTGCGTTGTATTCCCAATATGGTGATTGCGACACCCAGTAATAGCCATGAATGCCGGGTACTGTTGTCTACATGTTACCAAATTGATGGCCCCACTGCTGTGCGCTATCCACGTGGTGCAGGTGTGGGTGAGGTATCTACTGATTTGGCGACGGTTCCTGTGGGTAAAGGCATTGTGCGTCGCCAAGGGCAAAAGGTCGCAATATTGGCATTTGGTAGCATGGTAGAACCCAGTTTGCGTGTTGCTGATGAGCAAGACTACACAGTGGCCGATATGCGTTTTGTTAAACCATTGGACAGCGAATTGGTAGAAACTTTGGCACAAAGCCACGATTACTTGGTGTGTATCGAAGAGAACAGTAAAATGGGTGGGGCAGGGAGTGCTGTTTTAGAGTGCTTATCTGCGCTCAAAATCAACAAGCCTGTTTTATCATTGGGGATTGAGGATGTGGTGACAGAACACGGTGATCCTAAATTGATTTTAGCTGATTTGGGTTTGAACAGTTCCGGCATTCAAGCGAATATTGATGCTTGGTTAGCATGATGGCTTTGCCAAAAGTTTTGTATTTATTGCGCGGTGTGCCCGGGGCAGGTAAGTCAACCTTGGCACAACAACTGTCTGTGTTGTTGGGTGAACCTTATTTTGAAGCTGATATGTATCATTTGGATATGGACGGTGTTTACCAATGGCAATCAGAAAATCTCAGTGCTAGCCATGCATGGTGTGAGCGGCAGATTTTGGCGCAATTGCAAGCTGGCAAAGCAGCGATTGTTGCCAATACATTTAGTACCGAGGCACAAATGGCACCTTATTTGCTGATGGCTCAAGAGCATGGGTATCAAGTACACAGTTTGGTGGTGGAAAATCGCCATGGTGGGCACAATCAACATCAAGTCGATGACGATACCATTTTGGCAATGAAGCAACGTTTTGAAATCCAATTGTAAACACCGTTTAATAACGGTGTTTTTTATTTTAGGGCAAATGTTGCAAGGTTTTTTGCATTGCGTGTTGTTGTTCTTCAGTCAATTGCGGCAGAGCAGTTTGCAAAGTGGCTTGTGCCAAGGCTTGGTAACAGGTCTGACTCAATGTATCAGGCAAGGCTTGCCAATGTTTTTCAACAGTTACAGTATCACCTCGAGCAATGGGGCCTGTTAAGGCTTGTTTGGGGTCAAGCGTCAATAGGTTATCAATATTTTGTTGCATCAATGAGCCCACCAGTTGTTGTGCGGATTTTTTATCGACGCCTGCATGGTGTAACCATGATTGGGTCAGATCCGATAGCGCCACTAAGAAATTGGCACTGGCTGATAAGGCTGCATGGTATAAAGCCTTTTGTTCAGCTGAAATATAAAAAGCTTGTAAACCTAAGATATCGGCAATGTACTTGGTTAGTTGTTGACTTATCTCATTATTGGCATCAATAGCAGCAAAATGGCCAGCTAGATTGGTCACAGCTAGTTGTGCATTGGCAAAGGCAAAGACGGGGTGCAATGTGGCAATATGAGCACCTTGTGTTGCCAGTGGTTGTAAAACTTGATGAGACAGTGCACCACTGCAATGCAAAATAAGTGGTTTTTCAGTCGAAAGCCAGGTTAGGTGACACAGTTTCTCCACGGTCTGGACAATTTGGCTATCAGGTGTCGTAATGAGCACCAGTTTAGCAGGGGGCAAAGTGTGTAAATTGGTGCAAATTTCTCGAGCTGGTGTTTGCTGTAATAAGTACTGGCAACTGGTTTGGGAGCGAGAATATACTTGGTCTAGCTGCCAAAATGGGCTTTGATTGAGTAAAATGGCCAAGCTTTGACCCACTTTACCAGCTCCAATTACATGAAAGTATTGCTTCGTCATTGAAAAGTTTGATTTTGTCGATTGAATGCCGAACATTAACACGGTACACTGCTAGAATTAAAGCATAACCAGATTAAACTGCAATGAAATCGATTTTTGATGTGAAATCTGCACGCCTAGATGCGTTGGCAATCCTGCTAAAAAATGACAATCCAATGTTATTGAAAGAGGCACTTGAACAACGCAGTGCACAATTAAAAGAATTTATCAGCTTGCCATTTTTATTGGATGTTAGCGAGATTGAGCAATTGGGTGCATTAAACCTAAAAGCCATATTGGCAACTTTCCAGCAGTTTGGTTTGCGTATTGTTGGTTTGCGAGATGTGGATCCCAATACAGCGCAATTGGCACAGCAATTTTATTTAGCCTTTACGGCACCCAATGATGGGCAGCCTGCTAAGGTGCGTGTTGAAAGTGAAGAAGTTCGCAAAGCCAAAGTAGCAGAAAGTTTTAGTTTGTCTGCACCACATCAGACAGATGAATACAACCCCAATACACAACCCACATTGGTGATTAAACAGCCCATTCGCACGGGACAACAAGTCTATGCTAAAAATGCTGATTTAATCGTTTTGGCCATGGTCAATGTGGGGGCAGAAATTATTGCCGATGGCAATATTCATGTTTATGCTCCTTTGCGTGGTCGCGCCTTGGCTGGTGCCAATGGTGATAAAAAAGCGCGAATTTTTGTGCAGTCCATGGAAGCTGAATTGGTTTCAGTGGCGGGCACGTATCGGACATTTGAACAAACACTGCCCAGTGATTTGAATCAAAAACCGGTACAAGTGTATTTAGAAGATGACCGTTTGGTTGTTAGCGCCTTGAGCGTGTGAATATTAAAATAAATTAATGATTAACCTTTTATAAGGATTACGACTGTGGCAAAAATTATTGTCGTCACTTCAGGTAAAGGCGGTGTGGGCAAGACCACCACCAGCGCAAGTATTGCAACAGGTTTGGCTTTGAAAGGCTTTAAAACTGCTGTGATTGACTTTGACGTGGGTCTACGTAATCTTGATTTGATCATGGGTTGTGAACGTCGAGTGGTTTATGATTTGGTGAATGTGATCCAAAATGAAGCCACTTTGAATCAGGCTTTAATCAAAGACAAGCACTGTGATAACTTATACATTTTACCTGCCTCTCAAACACGTGATAAAGATGCATTGAACCGTGAAGGTGTGGGCCATGTGCTTGAAGAATTGACTGGTGAAATGGCTTTTGATTTTGTGGTATGTGATTCTCCTGCGGGTATTGAACAAGGTGCTTTGATGGCCTTGTATTTCGCTGACGAGGCTATTGTCACCACCAATCCAGAAGTGTCTAGTGTACGTGACTCAGACCGCATCTTGGGTATTTTGGCCAGTAAAAGCCAACGAGCAGAAACAGGTGCGGAGCCAGTTAAAGAGCATTTGTTGATTACCCGTTATTCAGCAGAACGTGTCGACACTGGTGATATGTTGTCGGTCGAAGATATTTGTGACATTTTGCGCATTCCATTGATTGGCGTGATTCCTGAGTCACCATCGGTTTTACAAGCATCTAACTCAGGTTCTCCAGCCATTCATTTGGAAAATACTGATGTATCAGAAGCCTATAAAGATGTTATTGATCGATTGTTGGGTGAAAGCCGCCCAATGCGTTTCATTCAAGCTGAGAAAAAAGGCCTATTGAAACGCTTATTTGGAGGGTAATATGTCTATCATCGATGTGTTGTTCGGTAAGAAAAAGAAAACGGCTGGTGTTGCCCGGGATCGTTTGCAAATCATTATTGCGCAAGAGCGCTCTATGTCGCAAGCGCCAGATTATTTGCCGACCTTACAACGAGAATTGCTAGAAGTTTTATCAAAATATGTAACAATATCACTGGAAGATGTGCGCATTTCACACGAGCACAAAGAAGGTGTGGAGATGCTGGAATTGAACATTACATTGCCTGAAGGCAAATCGGCATAAGGTACATATGACGTTAACAGAACTCAAGTACATCGTAGCAGTGGCGCAAGAGCGCCACTTTGGTCGTGCGGCTCAACGTTGTTATGTGAGCCAACCGACTTTGTCTATTGCGATTAAAAAATTGGAAGAAGAGCTGGGTGTGGCTTTGTTTGATCGAAGCAGTGTAGAAGTGCGCCCAACTGAATCGGGTAATCGCATTATTGCTCAAGCAGAAAAGGTATTGGAAGAAGCCGAATTGATCAAACAATTGGCTAATCAAGACCAAGATGAGCTAGACGGTCCATTTACTTTGGGTTTGATTTTTACTGTTGCGCCATATTTATTGCCAAAGTTGATTTTGTCTTTGCGAGAATCTGCACCACACATGCCCTTGATGTTAGAGGAGAATCACACTTCTGTTTTAACAGATATGTTGAAAAAAGGTGATTTGGATGCCATTGTGGTGGCAGAACCTTTTCAAGAACCAGGTATTGTGACTTTGCCATTGTATGATGAGCCTTTTTTTGTGATCACACCCAAAGGCCATCATTTTGAAGATTTAGATGCCATTAGCCCGGATGATTTGTCTAAAGAGCAGGTGCTTTTATTAACCGAAGGCAATTGTATGCGTGATCAGGTATTGGATAGCTGCCGAGACTTGGCCAGTCGTCAAAACATACCTGGTTTAACCAATACTTTGCAAGGCAGTTCGATTAATACCATTCGGCACATGGTGGCCAGTGGTTTGGGCATCAGTGTATTGCCAGCAACAGCGTTGACTGAAAATGATCATTTGTTGTTTAGTATCATTCCTTTTGAGCATATAGCACCCAGTCGGAGAGTAGTCTTGGCATTTCGCCGCCATTTTGTTCGGCAAAAAGCATTGCAAGCGATTCGGATGGGTATACTGCATTCAAAATTAGCTGGTGTTGAATTTATCAACACAGACGCTTAAGTTAACATTTAAAACCAAGCCAAGTGCTTGGTTTTTTTGTATCATTTGATACTTATTAAAATACCATTGAATTTGAGTAGAAACTCGAAAAGGTATTTGTTATGCTAATGTTAGCTATCTATTAGCATGTAAATAACCAAAGAAGAATATAACAAAGGAGTCCTCCATGAATTACCGTGCACCAATCAATGAATTGCGCTTTGCTTTAAATACCCATGGTCGTTTGCCTGAAGTGTTGGCACTACCGAATGCAGCTGGCTTGGATGAAGAAACCGTAGCCGCTATTTTAGAAGAGGCTGGCAAATTTGCAGAACAAGTTCTGGCACCTACCAATCGACAAGGTGATTTAAACGGTGCACGCTTGGTGGATGGTAAGGTGGTGTGTGATCCACAAATAGCCAATGCATTTTACGAATTTCGGGATGCGGGTTGGATGGGCTTACGAGCACCTGCTGATTATGATGGCCAAGGATTGCCTGCTACAGTGGCTGCCGCATGTGAAGAATTGTGGTGCTCAGCTAACTTGGCATTTTCTTTAATGCCCATGTTAACTTTGGGGGCTTTAGAAGCGATTAATCACCATGCCAGTGCAGAATTAAAACAAAAGTTCTTGCCCAATATGGCTAATGGCATTTGGTCTGGCACGATGAATTTGACTGAACCACAAGCAGGTACAGATTTGGCACAAGTTGCTAGTAAGGCTGTACCCAAAGGAGACGCTTTTGCCATTAGTGGTCAAAAAATCTTTATTACTTGGGGCGACCAAGAATTAACGGATAATGTGGTGCATTTGGTTTTGGCACGTTTACCTGACGCACCACAAGGTGTTAAAGGCATTTCGCTCTTTATTGTGCCCAAATACTTGGTCAATGCAGATGGTTCATGTGGCGAACGAAATGGTGTTCATGCTGTGTCGTTGGAACACAAAATGGGTATTCATGCTAGCCCAACTTGCGTGATGCAATTTGAAAATGCAGAAGGTTACTTGATTGGTGAAGCTGGTCATGGTTTATCTTATATGTTTACCATGATGAACCATGCTCGATTGGGTGTTGGTATTGAAGGTCATGCTGTTGCAGAGCGGGCATATCAACATGCTTTGGCTTATGCCAATGAGCGTGTTCAAAGCCGAAACTTGGTGGGTAGCAGCAAAGAGCCTGTGACCATTATCCATCACCCTGATATTCGCCGTATGTTATTGGTACAAAAAGCGACATTATCAGCACAACGTGCTTTGTATTTATTGGCGGGCAGTATGTTAGACAGTGCGGCTAATCACCCAAGTCCAGCAGCGAAGCAAGAATCACAAGCTGTGTTGGATTTTTTGATTCCAATTGTCAAAGCATGGTGTACTGAAAATGGCACCACATTGACCAATATGGCGATGCAAGTGTTTGGTGGTATGGGTTATGTTGAAGAAACTGGTGCTGCACAACATGTTCGTGATGTTCGCATTACCCAAATCTATGAAGGTACGAATGGTGTACAAG
>JASLDB010000002.1 GCA_030151665.1 Neisseriaceae bacterium | reverse complement strand
ATTGAATACCCAACATTTGCCAATAGCAAAGAAGCCTTGGCGTTGTGGGATGCGATATTGGCAACTGTTCGGCCCATTCCAGCATTTGGTAATGATAAGTAATAATTATTGTACATATGATGAAAACCAAGCAGCCGATGGCTGCTTGGTTGTTTATAACTTTTTAGTGAAGTGATACGACTCAATAATGTAATCATGGTCAAAATAAAGCTTGTGGGCTTTGGGGCGGAAGGTGCCAGAATCCAAGGCGATGTGTTCACAGCCATGTTGTTTGGCAATGGCTTCACAATGGCGCAAAATTTCACTGCCATAGCCTTGGCCACGACGTGCATCATCTACCACGATATCTTCTAAGAAGAATAATTTGTATTGATAGGTGTTGTGGTGCATGCGAAACAGTGCCAAGCCGATTAATTCATCTACATGCACATCATCACTGACCAGAATCAAGCGAGCGTGAGAGGCAATAATTTTTTCCATCAATTGGCAATATTGCTCAAAACTTTCAAGCTTGGGGCGCAATTGGCGGTGTAAATGCCATGCTTTTTGTAATAAAGCTTCGTTTTGGCGCAATGCATTGCTATTGTCGATTGCAATATAGTGTAGTTTCATGATTCACCTCATTCATTATTGTTGTGGGTGCTACGGTTTATTTGGCGTAAGGGGCAATACAGACTTCCTCATCCAATAAGGTGCTGATTACTTGGTTAAGTACAGCAAAAAATTCACTTTGATCACGAGTCGCTAGCCACTGACCATTTTGTAAGGCAAAATGGTAACCCCCACTTTTTGCTGCAATCCACATTTCTTGATTGGGTGTGTGGCGATTGATGATGATTTGTTCACCATCGTCAGATTCTAACGTTAAAACGTTACCACTTTTTTGACAGTCAATATCCAAATCGGTTTGCGCTAAGCTGTCATCAATATGGTCAAAAATGGCTTCTGAGTGTGTTAAAAATTCGGTTTCTGTCATCATCGGGTTCTATTTAATTAAAAGTTTTTGTTAAGTTGCTTTGTTGTCAAAATCAGCTTTGCTATGATAGTAAAGTAATTTTATTCGGTTATCACTATCTTGCCATAGCCTTGGCAAACATTAAAGTGAATTTCTATTGAAAACAAAGTGCTTATTTTCCGACAAAGAAGGAGTTGGGCTTGTGAAAGCAATTTATTTGGCATTAATGGCCACAGTGGGATTGAGTGCTTGTGGCTTTAAAGGCGATTTGTATTTGCCAAAAGATGATGATAAACAAAAGTTTGGTGTTATTCAAACGGGTATTGGGATTAATGATTCTGTACCACAACAATCGACCAAGCCCAACACCACGCAGCCAGACAATAAGAAGTAAAACCCAATTTAACTTTTATCAAATTACTTAAAGAAAAGAAAACAATGACGGCTTTGCAAATAAACAATCAAGTGATGCATTTAGAGGATGTGAATTTAGAAACCTTGGCGCAGCAATACCAAACGCCATTGTATGTGTACAGTGAAAAAGCTTTGGACCAAGCCTATGAGGCTTATGAATCGGCTTTTGGTCATTTGGATACATTGGTGTGTTATGCGGTTAAGGCCAATGGCAATTTGAGTGTTTTACAACACTTTGCCAAACTGGGTGCAGGTTTTGATATTGTATCTGGTGGTGAGCTTGCACGGGTATTGGCAGCAGGTGGTGATGCAGGTAAAACCATTTTTTCAGGTGTGGCCAAAAGTGAAGATGAAATCGCTTATGCCTTAGAAGTGGGTGTGCATTGCTTTAATGTTGAGTCGATTAATGAATTAGACCGCATTAACCAAGTGGCTGAACGTGTGGGTAAAAAAGCACCGATTTCCTTGCGCATTAACCCTGATGTGGATGCCAAAACGCACCCTTATATTTCAACCGGTTTAAAAGCCAATAAATTTGGTATCGCTTTTCAAGATGCACTGGGTGCTTACCAGCATGCGAAGACGTTGTCACATTTGGATATTGTCGGTATTGATTGTCATATTGGTTCGCAATTGACTGATTTATCGCCATTAATCGAAGCTTTTGAACGACTATTGGTGTTGATTGATGCTTTGGCCAAAGAGGGCATTGCATTAAAACATGTGGACTTGGGTGGTGGTGTGGGCATCGTTTACGATGATGAAGCTGTGCCTGATTTGGCACATTATGCCCAAGCGATTACCAGTGGTTTACAGCAACGTGGTTTGTCTTTGGTGTTGGAGCCCGGTCGCAGTTTGGTGGGTAACGCTGGTGTCTTGCTGACCAAAGTTGAATTTATCAAAAAAGGCGAAGAAAAAGATTTCGTCATTATTGATGGTGCCATGAATGATTTGATGCGCCCTGCACTTTATGATGCTTATCATGGCATTGCCCCTGTTCGTGTTCACAGTGATGTGGCTGAAATTGTGGCTGATGTGGTGGGCCCTGTGTGTGAAACAGGTGATTTCTTGGGTAAAAATCGCACCTTGTGTGTGAAAGAAGGCGATTTCTTGGCGGTTCAGTCTGCTGGTGCTTATGCGTTCTCGATGGCAAGTAATTACAATACGCGCCCGCGTGCGGCCGAAATCATGGTGTCTGGTAATGAGCACCGTGTGATTCGTGAGCGTGAAACCGTGGCAGAGTTGTTTGCTCACGAAACGGCATACTTGCAAAAATAAGCGTAATACAATGTAAAAACCCAAGCGAAAGCTTGGGTTTTTTGATGGAAACAATGCCTGAAAAAACACCCCAAAGCTCAAGGAGAGAGAAAGGCTTTGGGGTGTTTTGGTACAAACTTATTGCATGTAAAGGCCACCATTGATGTCAATATTGGCACCAGTTATAAATGCAGCAGGGGTGCTGACCAAATAGCGTGTTAATTCAGCGATTTCTTCTGGTTTGCCCAAGCGACCCACTGGTGTGCTATCGCAAATGGATTGCAAGATTTCATTGGGTACAGCTTCGATAATTTCAGTGGCAGTGTAACCAGGGGATACGGTATTTACGGTCACGCCTTTGCGCGCCACTTCTTGTGCCAATGCCATGGTGAAACCATGCACACCTGCTTTGGCAGCACTGTAATTGACTTGACCAAATTGGCCTTTTTGACCATTAACAGAAGCGATATTCACAATGCGACCAAATTTTTGTTCAGTCATGTCGTCAATAAAGGCACGACTCATATTGAATACTGAGTTTAAATTGGTGTGAATGACTTGTTCCCATTTGTCGATTGGCATTTTACGCAATGTGGCATCACGGGCGATGCCTGCATTGTTTACCAAAACAGAGATTTTGCCATATTGTTCATGCACTGCATGGGCAAATGTTTGGCATTGTTCAAAGTTACTGACATCGCATTGAATGGCATGGGCTTTAATGCCCATTTCATTCAGTTCATCACACCATGCTTGTTCACGACCTGGGCGCATAAATGTGCTGATGATGGTGTAGCCATCTTGACCCAATGCTTTACAAATGGCTTTGCCAATACCACCAAATCCACCGGTTACAACTGCGAATTTTTCCATATATCCGTACCTGTCCTTAGAAAATTGTTGAATGTTGTCTGTGATGTGCATATTTATTATGTCAATATTAACTATCTTTATTCATGCTATATAAATTATAACTCATTCATCAAAGATGACAAGTCATCTTGTTATTTATTATCAAATAATCATAATTTTCTTTAATAAAAATTTAAATATCAATGAAAATTTCGCATATTGTGCGATGCAATAAATGCGATAGAATTAAAAATTGAGAATAAGTTATCAAAATTCACCTGAAATAAGAGATAAGTTGCTTGGAAAAGCGCTTTTATTTTATTAATATGTAATCTTGTTATTTTAGAGTGATGACACTATTAAAGTAATGCTGTACTTTTTGCGTTGATCAAAAAGATTGAACATTAAACCAAAGTAATATTTCACTCTTGTGGTATTCATGGTTAAAATAGACGCATTGCTTTAAGCTATCAATAAAAGACATTGGGGATTTTATGAAGAAACTTGTTTTGGCGTTGCTGATTGGTACGGCATTGAATATTTCTGCTGCACCGAATACCATTACTTTGAATCAGTTTGATGCGACAAGCCAAATTGTCAAAGTAGATAAGCGCGATGTTGCTTATTTTTCGGGTGATGAAGAAACCATGAGCTATTCAGAAACACCTGTTGCGGATGGTTTTGTGCGAAAATTATTGGGTTTGACCAAGGATGGTCGACCTGTGGTTCAAGATTTTTGGGCAGAAAATGGCCAAAAACAAATCGATGCAGTGGTATTAAATAGCATGGAAGACATCACCGATCCAGATTCTGAAAATATTGATGGCTGGGTCACTTTTTATACCAAAGACGGCAAGCGTTCATCTCGGGCTTTTGTTAAAGATGGCCTTATGCAAGGCTTGAGCATGACGTATTACCCCAGTGGGCAATTGTTTACACAATCGGTTATGAAAGATGATGAGATTAGTGAGACAACCTATTACTATGCCTCAGGTAAGAAAGCTGCCCATGTCAGTTATTATGATGGTGAATACAGTAACCGCTCTGCATGGACTGAAAAAGGCAAAGAGGTCTACGAAGAAGATGAGATTGATGCAGTTTTAGAAGAAGTTTATGCTGTATATGAGCCTGAAGATGAGAAATATGCATCAGAAGCGGAATAACAGTCAGCAACATTAATGATCTGATAAAGGGTGGTCGTGGGCATTTGCCTACTGCCACCCTTTGTGTTTTAATGGCTCTACTAACGAAACAGGAGTGCTGTCCATCAAAGTAGGTTGATGGCGGCTGAGAGAGTACCTAGCACCCGAGGCGGATAATACCGACGTGGGAAGTTTCGGACACAACATTTTAGTATGAACCACGATGGCCTTTTGCCCTCGTGGGTGGTCCATATGCTGGCTTCTGTTTCGGATTTTGATAACAGGAGCTTTTTTTATGAGCACACAAACTGCTACCAAGCCGAGCGAGTCACAAGCGTTAGACACTTTAAGTCACGACTTAGAAATTCAATTTGCTTACCCCAATTCTCAAAAAATCTATGTGGCGGGTTCACGCCAAGATATTCAAGTGCCTTTGCGTGAGATTAGTCAAGACGACACCATTACGGCACAAGGTACAGAAACCAACCCACCGATTCCTGTTTACGATACATCTGGTTTGTATGGGGACCCCAATGCCAAAATTGATTTGAAAAAAGGCTTGCCCAATGTTCGCAGTGCTTGGATTGGTGAGCGTGGCGATGTGGAACAATTATCGGGTTTAAGCAGTGATTATGGTTTGGCTCGAGCACATGACCCTGCAACAGCCCATTTGCGTTTTAACCAAATCACGCAGCCCATGCGTGCCAAAACGGGTAAAAATGTGTCACAAATGCATTATGCTCGACAAGGTATTATTACCCCAGAAATGGAATATGTGGCGATTCGTGAGCGCATGAAGCTAGATCAATTGCATCAAGACCCAGCTTATCAGCAGTTATTGAAACAGCACGAAGGGTTTGATTTTGGTGCCAATTTGCCTAAGCATCCTGATGATATTACGCCTGAGTTTGTGCGCCAAGAAATTGCCGCTGGTCGTGCCATTATCCCTGCCAATATTAATCACCCTGAATTGGAACCGATGATTATTGGTCGCAATTTTCGCGTGAAAATTAATGGCAACTTGGGTAACTCTGCTGTGACCTCTTCTTTGACCGAAGAAGTGGAAAAAATGGTGTGGTCGCTTCGTTGGGGAGCTGACACCATTATGGATTTGTCCACAGGAGCACACAATCATGAAACCCGTGAATGGATTATCCGTAATTCACCTGTTCCAATTGGTACCGTGCCGATTTACCAAGCCTTGGAAAAAGTGGGTGGTATTGCAGAAAATTTAACATGGGAATTGTTCCGTGACACCTTGATTGAACAAGCCGAGCAAGGGGTGGATTACTTTACCATCCACGCTGGTGTGTTATTGCGTTATGTTCCGATGACCGCCAAGCGTTTGACAGGCATTGTATCGCGTGGTGGTTCGATTATGGCCAAATGGTGTTTGGCACACCACCAAGAAAACTTCTTGTACACCCATTTTGATGATATTTGCGAAATCATGAAAGCCTATGATGTTTCATTCTCATTGGGTGATGGTTTGCGCCCAGGTTGCTTGGCAGATTCAAACGATGAAGCGCAATTTGGTGAATTGCATACCTTGGGTGAATTGACGGCAAAAGCGTGGGAACACGATGTGCAAGTGATGATTGAAGGCCCAGGTCATGTGCCTTTGCAACGCATTAAAGCCAATATGGATGAAGAATTAAAGCACTGCTTTGAAGCACCTTTTTATACCTTGGGACCATTGGTCACCGATATTGCACCAGGTTACGACCACATTACCAGTGGTATTGGGGCGGCGAATATTGGTTGGTATGGCACATCAATGCTGTGTTATGTGACACCGAAAGAGCATTTGGGTTTGCCCAATAAAGAGGATGTGCGAACAGGCATTATTACCTATCGCATTGCTGCCCATGCTGCGGATTTGGCTAAAGGCTGGCCGGGTGCACAATTGCGTGACAATGCTTTGTCTAAAGCACGTTTTGAGTTCCGTTGGCGTGACCAGTTCCGTTTGGGCTTAGATCCTGAGCGAGCAGAAAGCTACCATGACCAAACCTTGCCTGCAGAAGGTGCCAAAGTTGCCCATTTTTGTTCAATGTGTGGCCCGAAATTTTGCTCGATGAAAATCACCCAAGAAGTGCGTGATTATGCGGCAGCACAAGAAGGCATGCAGGAAAAGTCGATTGAGTTTATGAAAACAGGCAGCGCCATTTACAGCTGATGACAAAAGTCATGTGCGACCCCGAAAAAGTGTTTCTGGCCTAGGGCTTTTGTTAGAATGGTTTGGATACGCAAAATAAAGGGATTGCACATGACGGCAAAAATAAAGGCAACAGGGGCAGAAATCTGTCGCTCGTTGGGTTTTGGTGTGGCAGCAGTGGGTAGCTTACTCATGACACTGAATTGGCAAGCACTGAACATCGTGGCGTTTATTGGTATTTTGGTGATGTTTGTGGCGGCCACTGTTGCTATTATCGGTGTGGCATTGGCGTTAAGAGATAAAAATGGACAGCTTATTGTGCAAAACATCGTGATTATGATGTGGGCGGTTTTGCTGCCATTGATTTTGTTGGTGCGCCAAGTCTACTAAACAGTAGGAAAAAAACATGGAATTTTCCATTGTTGGCGGTGGTTTATTGGGGCGCTTGGTGGCTTGGCAATTGGCCAAAGCGGGCGCAAAGGTTCATTTGTATGACAAAGGCAGTCAACATGGTGAAGATGCGGCTGCTTTTGTGGCGGCTGCTATGTTGGCACCATTGGCAGAGGCTTTAGAATCCACGCCATTGGTGACGAAATTGGCGTGGCAAAGTTTGGCGTTGTGGCAAGAGTGGTTGCCACAATTGCCCAAACCTGTTTTTCAACAATATGATGGCAGTTTGTTGGTTTGGCATACGCAAGACAAGGCTTTGTCTGTGGATTTTCAAAACCAATTGTTGCGTTGTCATGGTCAAAACAATGCTCAGTGGGAAAAGCTGGATGCCACGCCCTTGGCGGCACTGGAGCCACAATTATCTGGGCGTTTTTCGCAAGGATTATTCTTAAAAACAGAAGGACAATTGGACAATCGTCAAGTTTTGACAGCATTGGCTGATGCTTTGATTGATGTGGGTGTGGATTGCCATTGGCAACAGTCTGTTGATGATGATGGTATAACCAAATTATCGGGCTGGGTGATTGATTGTCGAGGCATGGGTGCCAAAGCGGCATGGCAGCAAAATACAGCTTTGGCTTCTGAACTACGGGGTATTCGAGGGGAAGTGGCTCGGGTGTATGCGCCTGAAGTGACTTTGCATCGACCTATTCGCTTGTTGCATCCTCGTTATCCTTTGTATATTGCACCCAAAGAAAACCATGTGTTTGTGATTGGTGCGACACAATTGGAGAGCGAAGACACAAGCCAAGTGTCGGTGCGTTCTGGTTTGGAATTGTTATCAGCACTTTATACGGTGCATCCTGCTTTTGGTGAAGCCAGAATTTTAGAACTGGCCAGTGGCTTGCGTCCTACTCTCAGTCACCATGATCCTGAAATTCGTTGTTATCAGAGCAAACAACTCATTGAAGTGAATGGGCTATTTCGTCATGGGTTTATGATTGCCCCTGCCGTGTGTTTGTCAGTGGTGGATTTGGCGGTCAATATGGCCAAAGGGTTAATCACACCACTGGGCAATGGCTTGATGCCATGCCATGTTCAATAGGAATAAACCATGAAAAACACCATACAACTAAATGGTACAACCATGCCATTGACTGATGAAACCGTGGCGCAATTGATTGAAGCTGTTCAACCACCATCCCCATTTGCTGTTGCGGTCAATACAATATTTGTGCCCAAAGGCCAATACCATGAAACCAGCCTAAAAGCAGGTGATGTTGTGGACATTGTGAATCCAATTGTGGGAGGGTGAAATGGTGACTGATATTTTGAAATTATACGGTCAAGATTTTTCAAGTCGCTTGTTATTGGGGACGGCAGCTTACCCCAGTCCAACTTTGATGCAAGAAAGCATCATGGCGGTTAATCCTGCCATGATTACGGTGGCTTTACGCCGCTCTAGTCATTATGGTGCCGCCAGTGGACAAGGTTTTTGGGCATTATTGCAAGCAATGAGTGTGCCGATTTTGCCCAATACGGCAGGGTGCTTATCTGTTCAAGAAGCTATTACCACCGCACAAATGGCACGGGAAGTATTTGAAACTGATTGGATTAAATTGGAATTGATTGGGGATGATGCCACTTTGCAACCCGATGTTTTTCAATTGGTGGAAGCTGCTAAGGTCTTAATTCAAGATGGCTTTAAGGTTTTGCCGTATTGCACAGAAGATTTGATTGCGTGTCGGCGACTATTGGATGTCGGTTGTGAAGCACTGATGCCGTGGGGAGCACCCATTGGTACCGGTTTGGGCATAACCCATGAATACGCTTTGCGTGTTTTGCGCGAACGATTGCCCGATATACCATTGATTGTGGATGCAGGTTTGGGCTTGCCATCACATGCTGCAAAAGTGATGGAATGGGGCTTTGATGGTGTGTTATTAAATAGTGCGGTATCGCGTTCTGGCCATCCTGTACAAATGGCAAAAGCCTTTGATTTGTCTATTCAAGCAGGGCGTATGGCTTATTTATCAACGCCGATTACCCCAAGAGAACAAGCCATGGCGAGTACACCAACAGTGGGTATGCCATTTTGGCATCAGGAGTAAATCATGCAAAAATTATCATTTCCCCAACTGATTGCACCATTGGGTTTTTATGCGGTGGTGCCCACATTGGATTGGGTGAAAAAATGTGTTTATGCTGGTGTACACACCGTGCAATTACGCAATAAAGATTTACAAGGTGATGCGTTAAAAGCCGAGATTCAAGGCTGTATTGATGCCTGTCGAGGTAGTCAAACCCAACTATTCATTAATGATTATTGGCAATTGGCGATAGAGTGTGGTGCTTATGGGGTGCACTTGGGGCAAGAAGACATGGATGTGGCGGATTTACAGGCATTGGCATTGGCTGGTGTGCGTTTAGGTCTGAGTACTCATTCAGTAGATGAGCTTGACCGTGCATTGGCTGCTCACCCAAGTTATGTGGCGTGTGGACCAATTTATGAAACCACCACCAAAAAAATGGCTGCGTCACCACGCGGTTTGGTGCGCTTAGAACAATATGTTAAACAAGCAGGCAATACACCAACCGTTGCCATTGGTGGCATTGATTTATCACGAATAAAAAGCGTTTTGGCAACGGGGGTGTCCAGTGTGGCTGTGGTGCGTGGTGTGACCGAAGCGACAGATTATGTGCAGGCGATTGCAGCATTTAAGGCGTATTTTGATTAATGATTCAGAAGGGTAAAAACACCCAAATCATTAATTATCTAATGGTTTGGATGTTTTGATTTTTTAAATTAAAAGTCTTTTAAAAATAATGCTGCTAAATATTCAGAGCGTTGGAGGATATCTTGGCTCTTCCATTCGTTTAAATTTCGTAAGCCATTATTAATTTGTATGTTGCCACTTTTCAGACCAATGTTTAGATTATCTTTGTGTATAGAGGATTTCTCCTGAAATGAGCGGTTAGATAAGTTACTATTGTAAGCTGTTAATGTTAAATTTCCTAAGCGATGTTGTAGTTCGGAACAATCTTCAGGCCAATCTGCTTTGTTTTTAGGTGTTTGTGGGTAAATATGCTCACTCCGGGAAGAGATGATTGGTGTTGTACCTCACATCTTACTTCTTCATCAATGGTTTAAAAACTGTCGCACTTCATAGTTGAACTCAAG
>JASLDB010000301.1 GCA_030151665.1 Neisseriaceae bacterium | reverse complement strand
GATGAATCATGGTGCACAGGATGATTTAATACTGCTTGTCATTCAATAAAATAAAGAGAGCGTTTTTTAGTGTGTTATCCATTACCTTGGTGTTGTTATTTGATGGTTGTATGGTATTGATGCAGCTAATGGCAAGTTTATTGGAGTTGGCTAGACTTTTGAGCCTAAAGCCACTCCAATACCTTGATTAGTTAATCTGGTACCCAATTGTAATGCGTTTTTTATTTTATTGTCATGAGTTTAATAAAAACAATGAATCAAAATAATCAGCTATTGAATAATGGTTGAGGTGGGTTTGCTTGTTTTGTTATGATGGTTTTCTTTTATTTTTAATGTTGCCTTATGCCACTATTCAATCGCCTTGATGATTGGTTAATTCACCCGCCTGCATTGCAGACTCACTCTAAAATCAAACGTTTTGGGATGGAATTTTTGTGGTTTGGCTTAAAAGAAGCTCGTGCTTGTTTATTTGCGGGCATTATTTTCTTATCCATGATGGTGATTCCCAAAGCTGGAATAATGGGATTGCCACGTTATGATGTGTTATTGATTATTGCACTATTGGCGCAGTTTTGCTTAGTGTATTTTCGTTTAGAAACCATGGATGAATTCAAAGCCATTATGTTGTTTCATTTGGTGGGTTTTGTGATGGAAGCGTTTAAAGTATCTGCCAATATTGGCTCATGGCAATATCCACAAGCTGCTTATAGCAAGGTTTTTGGGGTGCCATTGTTTACGGGCTTTATGTATGCGGCAGTTGGTAGCTACATTATCCAGTGTTGGCGGCTTTTGGATTTAAAAATACGGTTTCATCCGCCTTATGTTTTTGCGGTGATTGTGTCATTGCTCATCTACATTAATTTTTTTAGCCACCATTTTATTGGTGATTATCGGTGGTATATTGTGGCGGCAACTGTGGGTTTGTATGCCAGAACCATGGTGATTTTCACGCCTTATGACAAAGAGCGCAAAATCCCATTGTTGGTGTCATTTGTGTTGATTGGTTTTTTCTTGTGGTTGGCTGAAAATATTGGGACGTTATTGAGTGTTTGGCAATACCCGAATCAATTGGGTGCTTGGTCAGTTGTGCACATTGGCAAATGGAGCTCTTGGGCGTTGCTCGTGATCATGACATTTACCATCACCATTTTTCTCAAACACATCAAAGCCACGATTCATATTCCCAAATAAAACAAGCCGCTTGTGTTGGCGGCTTGGTGTACCTTAAATAGCATTGTCCCACAATAGCGGTACTTGGCTTTTGGCTGCCATATTGACCATGTAGTTTTTCACTTTTTCAGGGTAGTGGATACCACGGGTCAGGCTTAGTGAACGCAACATGGCAAAAACATGAATATCATCTTCTGATAAAGCTGTGTGGATGAAGTTTTCAGATGCCATCAAATCCGATAGCTGCTGTAATTTATCTTCAATTAAGGGTAGATATTCAGCTGTCTTGGCGATATTTTCATCAAAAGGGCCGACATAATCTTCTTTTTTGTTTTGGTAGTATTGGCGAGAAGATTCGGTTGGAAATTCAGCAAATGGATACAATACCGTGCGTGGCATCACCAATTTGTGCAAGATGGGAAAAGTTTCTTGTACCCAATTTTGTATGGCTGGGCTGGGATTGGCTTCAAAAATACTGTGGTTTTGTAAGTTATCCACATAATGCACAATGTCCATGCTTTCAGGTAGGTATTGCTTATCACCTGTTTCCAAAATAGGCAGCATTTTTTGCCCAATCATGCCAATGGGGGTGGCTTCATCATCATTGGCAATAAAATGTAATTGCAATGGGGTTTGAGTCAAACCAAAAATCATGCGTGCTTTAACGCAAAATGGACAGTGGTCATAAACATATAGATTCATGTAGAGCCTCCAAATAATGGGTGTGTCGATGAAGTATTGAAGTATTATTGTAATGCATATCCTAAGATGGGGTGAATATTGTGACATTGTTTAATTTTATGGAGCATGTTGGTAAAAACCGAGTGGCTGCTTTGACATTAAAATAAGCTTTGATTAAAATAGTCTAGCGGATAAGGCATTGGCGCTTATCCGTTTTTATTTGCTAATGAGAATCGTCTTTTAAGCTGATTATTGGAATACACAACATCATGACTTTACATGCAGACATGGAAATTTTAACTGAGCGCTTGAAATTGGTACCAGTTAATGAGAATTATAAATTTGATATTTGGAATGAATCCACACCAGAAGTAACAGAGTTTTTACCATTTGATCGCGCCAGCACGGTAGAAGGTACACAAGGTTTTATTGATTTTGCCCAGATGCAATTGCGTGATGGTAAAGAAATGGCCATGATGATTTTGGACAAAGACAGTGCTGAATTTTTAGGTTGCTGTGGCTTGCATGATATTACTGATACATCAGCATGTTTGGGTATTTGGTTAAAAGCCAGTGCCCATGGCAAAGGTTATGGTACAGAGTCGGTAAAAGGTTTGGTCGATTTTGGTCAAAGCCAAATGGGTTTACAGTATTTGAGCTATAACGTAGAAGAAGAAAATGGCGACAGTATCCACATTGCTGAAAAGTTGGGCTTCTCATTTTTCCGCCACTTTAAGGAGCCAAAAGGCGATGTTAAAATTCGCAATATGATTGAAATGCGAATGCAGTTTCTTTAATTGAGTCGCTTGATAAAAAAATCGCATTGTTTTGGCAATGCGATTTTTTTGATGCAATCTAAGCAGCAATGGCTTATTTGTTCTCGATTGTGGTGGGTAAGGTGGCTTCGTCAGCAGACCAAATGCGATAAGATACTTTGACATCTTTGGGTGCATAAACCACGATAGGCAACTTGCTGTTGTAGCGAATTTTGCTGTCGTCCAAACGAACAGGAATATCAGCTTGTACAGCTTTGCCACCAGGGCAGGCCATTAATGTTGACATCGGTCCTTTGATATCATTAATCACGTAGTAGTTATAGCCCCAGCCTTCCAATGTTTTGTCATCGAGTTCAGCACCATACCAAGTGTTGTTGCAGTCTTTTTTACCGCTTTTGGTCGCCACTACTTGTACTTGGTACAACGACTCATCTTGCTTTTGGGGTAGCCAAATAACGTGGCGGTTACTGTTTTTTTGTGGTGCTGGATAGGGTGCTACTTCAGTTAGTTTTTTCACTGTAGCAGTATCATTGGCAATGGCCATGTTGCTGAATAAAACAGCAGCAGAAGCCGCCAATAACAATTGTTTTTTCATGTTGGTGTCCTTTAAAAAGACTGGTTTAGCTTTGTAAACCTTAAAACATTTTGGCATGAATGGCAAAGTTTGGCTTGGTTATTGTTTGTAAATTTGAATAGTATGCTATCAATTTTTCAGAAAAAAGCATGAATAGGTGTTTAAAAATGAAGTATTTGTTAGGTTAAGGATTTGTAAAGGAAGATGGCAAATCAAGGACACTAGCCATCTTCTATTTCACTTATTTTTAGATACTTGTGTTTAAGCGCTGATTTTATAGCCATCAATCATGGCATCAATTTCATTTTTGACCATTCTATCCAATAAGGCTTGTTTAAAGCCAGTGGCTTTGAGGATGCCTTTTAAATAGGTTTTAATATAGGTGTCTTCTGCAAGACTCAAACAAGTGGATGATAAGCGTTGTAAAGCCCGCATGATTTGGCCAAATTCGACATAGTCTACTTTGTCATGCAGTTGTTCGGATGTGTAATTGAGCATCCAACTCCACATGGATGTCATCATGCTATTGTCTACTTCTCGTTTGACATGAATAACGCCAACAAAGGCTTGCCAAGCCCAATATTCTTGATTAAATGGCCCAGTAATAGATTTTTGCCACCATTTGGTAAAGTCATGTTCACGCGCAGGTCTTTCATTGGGGGCAAAGATTTCTCGTGTTTTATCATGTTTGAAAATGGTTTCATAAAAATGAAAAACCATGTCGGGTCCCAGTTGCAATAAAACGGCTTGATGTTGTTGCAGTGTGGCAGCATCTTGATCGTTGAATAAAGTTTCTTTGGGTAGATTTCTGGTAATCTGTGTTACCAATATATTAAGCTTCTCGGTATTAAACATGTTGATTGATTCGTTCTAAATTGGCTAAAAAAATATCGGTGTTAATGGGGTGGTTCGTCACCAAGGATAGAACGGTTTGATTGGGCATGGGAATAATCAAAATATGTTTACCAAGGTTGGCAACATGAATATAGTCTACGCTGGTACGACCTAAGCTGGGTATGAAGCTTTGGGTAATGGCAATAAGGGCAGCCGACAATGTTGCCAGTGCATCTTGATGGGATTGTGCTGGTGTGAAATTCTCCAATACCATACCGTCTTGGTTGCATAAAGTGGCACACAAAACATTAATTTGATTACAAGACAAGACCAGATGATGCAAAGGAGAGAGTGGTTTTTTTTGCATTGTATTATCCAAAAAATTGATATTTAATTTTAGAATATCAATGTTACAAAATAAAGACAGCACTTAATTTCATTGTTAATGATTTTTTTATGCCAATGGGGAATCGGATGATTTTGCATGTATTTTGAGCAGATGATGCCGAAATAATGACAATT
>JASLDB010000245.1 GCA_030151665.1 Neisseriaceae bacterium | reverse complement strand
ACCCCATCTTGACCGTCAATGCCTTTAATTGGCTCTTTGGCTTCCAAGTCTTCAATGCGCTTAATCAGGGGCTCAAAGCTTTTAGCAATAAAGCCTTTAACGGATTGGCCCAGTGCAATCATCATTTCTTTATTCATTGCTGGTTAAGCCTTTCTCAAAATAAGCGAGCAGCTCTTTTTGCTCATCGTCTTGGTTATCATTTTGCGTGTTATTGGGTGGCTTTTTACTGCCCTCAAATGGATCATCTTTCGAATCACGCTTAGCCAAGGCTTCAAGTGAAAAGTTTTGCTGCTGCAAATAAGCCACATCACCACCAACAATTGGCGGTAAATTTAAGCGCTTTCTCCCTTCATTAGGCATCATTAAGGCACTTTTAACGCCTTTTTCTAGCACTTCGATTAGGGTTTTACTATCCATCATCAGCAATGAGTCCAAATCAAACCGAAAACACAAGTCATCACCCAAGCCAAATCCTTGGTTTAATAGCTTTTGCATATCAACAATCAACTTTTGCAAACACTGTGAATAATAATCTTGGTTCAGTGCTTGAATGTTGTTATAGCTTGGTGGCGCACCAAAGCCAATCTTGTGTGGTGGAACATGAAATACACTACAAACCACTTCAGTCGTCCACTTGAGCTGCTCAATCAACTGCGAATCAGATGCGGTTAGCGCAATGTTTTCAAATGTCAGACCATCGCCCAATACTGCGACCTTGCCTTGGCCGTCATCGCTGTAATTTGCCTGCCAAGATTCTTTTAATCGTCCTGCTGTGGTATCACTAATCGCACCTGGCGCAGTCAAAATGCCACCTGGTATCGACTTATTGCCAAAGAACATGGCGCTGTTTTTTTGGATTTGATGGCCTTGTGACACCGTAGCGCCTGCTGCATGCAATGGCGATAGGCCAATCAATGGGTGGTACAGGCAATTGAATCGGTCATGAATGATTTCATCGGCATCCAAAATCACACTGCCCGACTCGCCCACTCGAGCCAATTTATTTTGGCTGACTTGGTAATACACCGTGCCATTTTCGCTAATCAGGGGGATGACACGGTCGGGATGCAGAACATGCAGTTTAAAGCCATTACCCACCTTTTCTTTGTAAATATAGGCATTGCCACGCGCTTGCTTGGACAAGGCCCATGCTTCCAAAAACTGTGGGCGTGTTTGGTAATCATTGGGCTGCTCAATCAACTTTGACCATTTGTGGCCATTGGCTTCTTTCCAAACACCACTTTTATCGCGCTGATATAACTGCAAACCCAGTTTACTGATGTCCGAGGCAATCAACGTCACACAAGAAAAGACCGCATGAAATGTTAGTTTGTCCTCGTCAGAAAGCGTAAGATTTCTCTGCCACATATTGCCAATGGTGCTGACAACTCTTCGCCACCCACCACCTGCTGCGCTTTTCTCGATTGGCTTGGCGCTGTTTTTTGATTTGAAGAAACTAAACATTTTGTGCCAGCCTTACTCAGTATTGGTTTTACCAGTCGCCTTGGGCGTGGTGCTCTTTTTGACTGTTTTGGGTGCAGCCACCACCTTTTGAATCGGTGCATCATGAACCAACTCAACCGTGCCAATTTTTAGCAAAATATCAGCATAGCTTTGTTGCATTAGCTCAATGCGACCACCCAATTTGTGTCGAACTTTAATCATACAAACCCCAATCAAAAAGGCGGCCCGAAAGCCGCCAGTCACAATTAACCGCCATCACCTGCGCCAGCTGGAACATTAGCGCCCCATTTCACACCAGTTAAGTATGCAACAGACGTTTCACGGCGACGTTTCCAGTTGATTTCACGAGCAGCTTTAAATGCCACGCTTTCCGTCTGGAACATGGACACCAATTGCGTCGCTTTTGGCTCGCCACTGTTGTGGCTAGGATCAGAAGCCATTTCCAACGATGCTTCGGTCGACATATCAACTGACATACCGCCTTCGTCACCAATGTAAATATCATCGGCATTAACCAAGGCCACCAAACCAGCAGAAACATGCTGCGAAACAATCGCTGGCAAGCCTTCAAAACGGCCGCCATTCATGCTCATTTCTGGGTAGATGCGCGAGCCCAATGGATTTTTCATCATGCTCAACGCCAATGCTGTATTGGCATTCATAATCCATACGCCCGATGTTGGCGCATTGTTGGCATTGATGAATGTGGCGAACAAGTTCTGCACATCTGCATCAATGGCCAATGCATCGCTGCCTTTTGATGTGATACCAGTAATGCCATTTAGAATCGAAGCAGGCGAAATACCAACAACTGCGGCTTTGGCTGGGTTGATAAAGTCCGCATCCAAACGACCTTGCAAAGCCTGAGCCAACTGGTCACGAATCAATGCATCCGCAGATGGCGAAGAATTGGCCAATAGCTCTTTGGTGACCACAGCAATATTGCCGACTTTCAATGGCTCCAATACAGAGCGCTGAAAATCAAGCTGGGTCAAGCCAATGGATGCACTTTCACCTGTCCAGTAACCTTCACCACCAGAACTTTGACCAATCAATGGAACGCGGAACGGAATACTGCGTAAAGCAGGAATACCATTGGCACCAAATTGGCCAATAATAGTTAATGGGCGCAAGTACTCAATAAAATCGGCATACACTGATGTTTCATCGCCAACCAAAGCACCAGCCCATGAACTATTGGATGTCGAGCCCGCACCAACGGCTGCTTTTAATACATGCTCAACGCGTGGATCAAGTGCGCCTTTTTTCGACTCAGCAACCTGTAAAGCCACAAAGGCATTACCACCCGCTTGGCCTAAGCAACGAACCACCTGTGCCATAGCCAAGCCTTTTTCAGCATGACGTGGTGCAATCACAATGTGGTGCGATTTGGTTTGCGGGGCACCAAAGGTTGGGTCAGTATTGGCGGGCTGGGCCGTTTGTTTTTCAAAGGTAGCCTGAGCTTCTAAGCGCTTTAAGTGTTCATCAATGGATTTGACTTCTGCTGCCAAATCATCGTGCTGGCTGGCTTCTTCGCCATCCAGGGTGCGGCCTTCGTCGGCTGCTTTTTGCATAATGGCGCTCATTTGGGCCATAGATGCCGCTTTTTTGTCGGCAAACTGTTTAATTTGTTGTTGAATTGACATGTTTTCATCTTTCTTAGGATTTAAATTAACCGCTTTTGTTTTGCCTGACGCAGCAGATTGGGTTTGATTGCCAGCGTTATAGGGTTCACCTGACGCGGTGTCTTTGCCGCTGGCAATCGATTTAATTAATTGGATGGTTGCATCCGCATTGGCGGGTACCGTTACCGCTGAAAGCTCATACCACTCCCATTGGGTAAACTTGATACCTCCATCGTCCATGTAGCTGTATTCCAGCGGCCGAAAACCAATAGATAAGCCGCGCACCAAACCACTTTTGATCATGGACCAATAGTTCTCAATGTCTTCGGTCACGCCCTTGGGAATACTGGCCACAATCTCAATGCCCGCTTCGGTGACCGTGGCTTCGGTAACGCTGCCAATTGGCTTGTCGTGCTTGTGTTGCCATAACAATGGAATCGGCAATTGAAACTTGGCACCACTTGGCTCAACCACATCATTCATGCGGTCTGGGCTAATCGTTGTGGCAATGCCGCGAATCTCTCGCTTTTCCTCATTGACGCTCTTGATGGTCATGAGCGAATAAGCTGTTTTGTTCATAATGACACCCATAAAAAAAGCCCCGATTTCTCGGAGCAATAAAGTTTAAATAAGCTTTAGCTAATTTTTGTGTTTACAAATTTTCTTGTGCAACTGATCGTCTGGATTAAAACGGCTTTCATCCACATAAGGTGACACTAGTGGCCCATCTGGTCTTTTTTTGTACAGAATAAGCTTCCCGTCCTTATCAAACTCATACAATTCATGCACTCTATATTTGCCATTGTTGCAGTCATATTGATCAACTTCCAAACTGGTTGCCGATAACTTTTGGCCATGTTTGGTTTCTATGGGAAAATACAGTTGCTCATTTGTCCTAACCGTTCGAAAGTAAACATCCCTGATGTCACCAGTTTTCAATACATTAGAATCTGTAATGGTTGTAGTTGGCCTAGAAAACACATAAAGACCTGCTGGGTCCTCAATAACAGTATTAATTCTTTCTCGATCCCACTTAAATCCTTTGGTTAGCCGCTGATAATCTGTTTCTGCATACGAGTTTTGTGACATCAAGATAAAAGGGATTAATATCAAAAATATTTTTTTCATACTTGCCTTTATGGTCACCTAAATATCTTAGGCGGCTTCTTATAAAATTCCATGCGGAAATTATATGGCATTAAAATATATAAAAACAACCAAACCCCACTAAATAAACATAATTTGGTAATCTTCTTTCTTCTCGGGGGTGTTGGACATCAGTGCCACCCCACAAAACAAGGCAATCAATGGGTCAATCTTGGATTTACCCGACTCTTGCTTGGTAATCAGGATATTATTGCCCGATGGTTTAGTTTTGGCATTGCCAACACACCAATTCATCAACCGGGTACCACCATGCCACAAGACGCCAGAAGCCAATTTTCGCTCAGTGGTTTTGATGTAACTGGCCAAACGCCACCCTTGTGTCACCTCAATCAGCATTTCATCAGGAATGCCTGCATTAACCAAGGCATCAATCATGCTGCTAATTTGCGCTGGGTCCAAGCCAACGCCGGACAATATCCCTGCATCGTGAAACTGCTTTACCACCTCGGCCACCAAAATAACATCTTCGCCAATGGTTTCAACCAAGGTTAAATCCCCATCATTGATAAAATCTTGGTAACGTGGTGCATTCTCTTTCCTGCGTTCAAACGCACTCACATGGGCATAAGCATGTGTCCATGTCAGCCATTTCTTTTCGCCAGTCAGTTCGCAAATTTCATTCTTACAACGACCAACCGCACTCAAGCCTAGCAAGTCATCCAAACCGCCACCGTCAATGCCAAATGTCACCGTTTCGCAGCGACTCAGCAAGTCGGGGATTGAAATACCGTTCTTTTCTGCCTGTTGCAACCAAAAGTCAGCACCAGCCCAACGGTTTGAACGCAGGCCAATGCCAATTTCCACATTCAGGTGCTTGGCCAAAAAGTCCTTTAACGATTCCTCGCCTGACTCCTTGGCCTTTTCAAACTCTGTTTGCAGATAATTAACGCTAACCGATGCACCCAAATTTGGATTGGTGATGTAGAAGTTTTCAAAATCAAGATGCTCTTCTTTATCCAGCATCACCTGCGGAAACTCATAAATAACCGGCAAGAACTGCTTATTTTCAATGCGGCCATCACGGACACCCCTGGCATAATTCAATGTTGATGCAAACACACCTGCTGGAGGGTCATTCGACTGAGTCGTTAACCAAATGGTGAAGCCCTCGGGCCTTGCCGCCAAACCACCCCGCGCTTCTCGCAACATACTTTCTGCATTGGAGCGCTTGCCAAAAATGTGCAGCTCATCAATCAAAATATATGAAGCCTTCTTACCACCCACAGTATCCGTTTCAGCCGCCACCACTTTGAGTGTCGCCCCTGTCACTCGGTGTGTAATCGTTCGAACATGAGGTGAGATATTGAACAAGGCTTTTAATTCAGGATCGGCATTAATCATGTCCCGCGCTGGCACAAACGAATTGTCTGCTACCTCTTTGGTCGGAGCGATAATCAACAACTCTGCCGACATGCGCCAATTCAAAATCAAAGCCGTCATCATGATACCTGCTGCAATCGTGGACTTGGCGTTCTTCTTGCTAATCAACAAAAAGAACTCATTAATTAACCGCTCGCCTGTGTCGGGGTTGTACGCCCCAAAGATTGCCGACACAAATTCCAGTACCCAATCACGTGTCACTTCACCCATCTTGGGGCTGCCAGCTACATCGACTAGTACCAGCTCATTAAACACCCGCAGCGCTTGGTCTGCCTGCTCAGGGAAAAGTGGCTCAAATGGCATGAGTGATTGTTTGGCTACAATTCTTTTTTCCCAATCCTTGCAACTTGTCACCCAATCCTTGCAACTTGTCACCCAATCCATTTAATACCTCAATTTAATAGCTGTTTTGGCGGTGCCATGGTTTGAAATTTTGATTTAGCTTGGCCACCAGCAATTCTGCCAGCTTCCTGTTGCCGACTCTCTTTTTTACCGACCTCGCCAATCTTGCCGTGGCAATATGGTAAAGCAGCTTTGGCAGCATTAACCCTGGTATCCGTATCTTCGGCCGAGTCATCCATAATGCTCAATAAAAAAGCCAGCGGATCAGATCGGCTGGCTGCGGTTTTAATATCAGAATTGGGGCTATCTCGGAGCGTTTCCGTTGGATCCACCCCTGTTTCTGCTTTTACTTTCGTTAACTTTTCAATATAGGCAAGAACCTCAGGGTCCTTGTTCAGTTGTGAGCCTTTTGAAGAAGCACTCGATGCGCTGTAACCTGCATCCATGGCGGCTTCTTTGTTATTTTTCCCTTGCAGTTTGGCTCGAGCAAAGGCTTTGCTTTTATCAGTTAATGCCATTGCTTACCTTTTACTTTTCGTGAAATGGGAATTTTTTTTGTAAATGAGATGGGCGGCGGTCTAGAAAGTAAACCCGAGTAAACTTTTTTACTCCCCCCACCCCATTTTTACTTTACAATTTACTTTTATAAAGTAACATGCTGTTTTATATAAAATTAATAATTTACTTTAAAAGTTAAAGGTTTACTTTTGAATAAACTATTTGGCTTGTTTCTCTTGTTTTTGCTTCACAGAACTATGGCAGGACGTACATAACGACTGCCAATTGTTTCGATTCCAAAACAGTTTCTGATCACCATTATGGGGAATAATATGGTCAACCACATTCGCTTCAGTAACAAATCCTTTAGTCTTGCAGAATACACACAATGGATGCTTACTTAAGTAATCAAGCCTTGCCTGCTGCCATTTATAACCATAACCGCGTGCAGTAGATGATTTCTTGTCATCACGCCATGAATTGCTAACTTGCTGCCGTGACTTCTGGCCCTGCTTGGTCAATCTTGATGGTAGTTTATTAAGTTTCGTCATAATTAAAGAGTCATTTTAATTATCATTATAGGATCCATAAAAAATTGGTATGCAAATTTTTTACCTGGTTCACATTCCTGAAAGATTTTATCATTGGCAATTTTAGATTCTTGAATCAACAAATCCCAATCATCAGTAAAATCTTGCAATAAACTGTTTGCCTCTGTATCAATGTTACGCATCATAAAAACGATTCGACCAATAACTAATTTGAAAAACCTATTGTCTTCATAATTATCTAACTTAATTATAGGCGATTTATAATCTATTTCGTAATTCATTCTACTAGCATAGTTTGATGTAACTACATTATTACTCGCCTTGTGCCCATATGGAGTACCACTTAATAATTCGCTATCTTTCTTAGTAATTCCTAGCACCGAATAAATTACTTTTAAAGTACTATCGTTTATTTCAAAATTCTTGGTTAATAAATATGATTCATTCTGGTGAAAAACATATAAATAAATCGAGAAAGAAACCAAAATTAATTCTAAATCTTTATAGTTATAGTCATGTCTATCTTGAAATAAAGTCCAATATATTCTTAATGCTCTGCAATAACTTTCTACTTGTCTTAATGACAAATTATTAATCTCAATTAAATACAATAAAAATGATATAACTCTCTCAGAATTACAATAAACACTGTCATTATTTAAATATTTAATTTCCCTCAGTAATGACTCGCAATGTTTACAGGGGATATATTTATCCTGTTCGTCAGAAATTGTTACTGGCAAATCAAATCTATACTTAATAAATTTATCTAGATAATTTTGTGCATCAATGCCTACCCCATATGCATGATTAATTGATGCCTCTAACTGTTGAAGATTAGTTACTAGTACGATTTGAATATGTTTCATCTCAAAAACATGTTTAATAGTCTCTAACAGCGAGAGTGCATAATCAGGGCGACACCTATCTAATTCATCAATAATAATGATTAAAGGTACATGTTCTGTAACTATACTTAATGCTTCTATTAATGTATTTAAGTCACCCTCTGCTTTTGCTGTATCTTTCAAAATGTAATCAACGGCATTATTAATGGCATCTTTCGAGCTATCTTTTAATTCAGATTGAATTTCTTCACAGATATAGTCTGCACTTTCTTTTAAAATCCAACGACTTCCGGCATTAGCTGCAATCTTTAAAAGACGTGAACCTATTGGCTTAATATTACTTCTAAATTCATCTGCAAAACTTTTCGCTTCTTTATGTAATAAATTATCAATAGCAGCAAGAATCGTGACCAAAGGATTATCTAAATAATCAGACTTATATGCATCAATATAAATCATACGCTGGGGAAATTTTTCATCTTTACTTAAATATTTTTCACGAGCAGTTTTAACCATTCTATTTGCAAAAACTGATTTACCAGTACCCCAACCACCATTTAATAAAACTGGCGATATATCAATATTAGCCTGCAACAACTTTAAGAGCTTATCCACAATTATCTGGCGGTTGAAATCATCATTTGGTAAAGCAAAGTTATTCATTTACATATCTTTATCTATTTAATCTAAAGGTTATTTACTATATCAATAACAATATGTCTAGTCATCTAATGAACCAATATCTTTGTCTTGGTCATCCAAAGCTTCCTGCTGTAAGCATTCAAGTACACCAGCAATATTGTTTGCCATGACAGCATTCATATCCACTAGCTGCTCAAGAAGCTCAATCATTCGACTTGCTTGTTGCTCAGTCATATCAATCACCCATAAAAAAAGCCCACGTATTTTGGTGGGTCTTCATAAATTTGGAGCGGATAGCGGGAATCGAACCCGTCACGTACAGCTTGGGAAGCTGCTATGCAACCATTACATCATACCCGCATCATGTACATATATTACACCTGATTATTACAAATAACCAACCTTGGTTTTGCTATCATCAAATCTTTGGCAATTCCACTTTTAAGGTTTTAATCTCGTTACCATTAGCATCCACCAACTCAATACCAACCGCATGCAAACGGCAAATTGGGTCATTACTCTCTTCCCAACTAGCTGGCATCGACTGCTTAAGACTACCTGCTTTATCCAATAATCTTGACTCTTCTTTAGTAATAAAAGCGATACCAAGGCATTGATATACTTTTTTTGCTAATTCATCAATCAGGTCTTCTTTGCTACTATGCTCAAGAATAACTTTGCCTTCAAGGACATCAAAAATCATATTTTGGATAAACACCATTGGAACAATATGCTCCACATGTAAATCCTGTTTACTTAAAAAATAAGATTTAGACATGCCTTTAAACACTAACTCTCGCTCAGGATGAAGTAAATGTTGTAACAATCTAGAACTCACACCTTTCAAGCTATGATCATTATCATGCTGGATTCTTGCACACAAAAAATCATTTGCATTATATAAATGCTCAACATATAACCGACATGCTTTAAATAGGAATTCATTTAAACCATACATGGCATTACCTTTAAGATATTGATTATGTATGGTCAGTATACTCAATACCATCATTAAAACAAATATTACAGATGATT
>JASLDB010000200.1 GCA_030151665.1 Neisseriaceae bacterium | reverse complement strand
CTAACTTCATATTCTTTTTCTAGTGACTTAATCGCATAAGTAATGGTTGATCTGGGTAAATTTAATTTTTTTGCCACAGCAATAAAGGAAAGTGAATCAGCTGCCATACTGAATATCTTTAATTTTTCAATGCTATCCATGTTTGTTCAACTATTTCTAACAATGTGTTCGAAATCACATTCTATGCCAAATCCATAGAAACTGATACTGTAAAAACCTCTTTATTAACACAGAAAATCAACATGACAACTCATAGCTTACAAAATAAAACCGTCGTTATCGCAGGCGGTGCTAAAAACTTAGGTGGCTTAATTGCCAGAAATTTTGCCAAACAAGGCGCCAATATTGTGATTCATTACAATAGCCCAGCTAGCCAAGCCGATGCCGAAGCCACCTTAAAAGAGGTACAAAACTTGGGTGCGAAAGGCATTATTTACCAAGCTGATTTAAGCCAAATACAGAAGATTGAAACCTTATTCACCTTGGCAAAAGAAACCTTTGGTGGTGTGGACATCGCGATTAACACCGTGGGCAAAGTATTGAAAAAACCCATCATTGGCACAACAGAAACTGAATACGATCAAATGAGCGATGTAAATGCCAAAATTGCTTACTTTTTTATTCAATCTGCGGGCACTCACTTGAATAACAATGGCAAAATTTGCACCATTTTGACCAGCTTATTGGGCGCTTATACTGGTTTTTATTCAACTTATGCTGGTTTAAAAGCCCCTGTTGAACACTTTACTCGAGCAGCTTCCAAAGAATTTGGTGCCCGAGGTATTTCCGTAACAGCTGTAGCTCCTGGGCCAATGGACACACCATTTTTCTACGGTCAAGAAGACAAAGATGCCGTTGCCTACCACAATAGTGCTTCAGCATTGGGTGGTTTAACGGATATTGCTGATATTGAACCATTGGTTCGCTTCTTGGTAACAGAGGGTTGGTGGATTACTGGACAAACCATTTTGGCCAATGGCGGTTACACCACCAAATAAAGCCAACAGTAATACGTTGGGCTTTATTAGAACAAGGCCATAAAAAAATCCCGTTTGCCACTTAGGTCAAACGGGATTTTGGTTGTTTAAACATGGGTTTTAAATACGGTATTTTCAATAAGACATATCAATTTTGACATATTGTTTTCAATACTTGGTGTGCAATACCTGCATCTTGCTCAGGCGTTCCACCCGAAACACCAAAGCCACCAATGAGTTCACCAGCATCATTCACAATAGGTACACCACCACCAACCAATACCAATCCACCGTGGTGAATGTGATCAAAATGCAGCATGGGTTTGCCCAATTCCACAGGCGTGTTTAAAACTTCTGTGGGTGCTTGAAACATGACCGCTGTTCTTGCTTTGGCAATGGATAACTCATTAGAAGCCAACCATGCATTATCCATTCGAGCAAAAGCCACCAGATTGGCACCTTTATCCAACACGGCAAAAACAGCATTTAAATGAATGTCTTTTGCAAGTTTTTGGCCTTGAGTAATCAATGCTTGTGCAAAATCCATTTCAATATCACGCATCTTGATTCCATTCTGTTTCTTGCCATTGCTTGGCAACGGCAATCGTATCCAATGGTCGCATGGTGCGGTATAAATGTTTATCTGACTGGATAACATCCACCATGGCATCAATCATTTCTTGTGGGTCAGGTTGATTTTCCAATGATTCAGCGAAACTTGGCATTGGAATCACGGCTTTATTTTCGTCATACCACTGTACATGGCTTTCTGCACCCGTATCATTAAATCCTGTACCAAAAATACCCGGATTAATGGTGGCCACTTGAATACCATAAGGCGCCAATTCGGCTTTCATGGAGCCGGCAATGGCTTCAATTGCATGTTTGGTTGCACAATAAATGCCCAAGAAAGGAATCACCAAAATGCCACCCATGGACGATGTCCAGATTACTTTACCTGATTTTTTAGCGATCATTTTGGGCACAATGCTTTGTACCAATTGAATATGACCAAAAACATTGATATCAAATGACTCACGCACACGCGCCATGGGAATATCAACCATAGAACCGCTTTCCATCACCCCTGCGTTTAACACCAATACATCGGGTTCGTATTGGGCTGCATGTTGAATATCAATCTGATCCAATAAATTCAATTTAATGGCTTCAAGTTTAACACCTGCTTTTTCTGCCTCTTCACGCAAAGTGCGAACTTGTGGCCACGTTTCGGCTGTTGCAGTCACTTGATGGCCTTTTTTTGCCAACTCAATCGCTGCACCCAAACCAAAACCAGAGCTCGCACCCGTAATCAATATTTTCTTTTTCATGCTATTCCCATTTTTCTAGTGAAATGAATTAAAATCCATACGCATTAATAGACAAATTAATCTAAATTAAGTCGATGACAATCGGTAAGGGTTTTGAATGCCATGAAACGTGTTTAATACTAAGCTTAACTACCCCATATTGACCTAGCTTAATTTGCCATCAATCGTATTCATTAAGTATATTGGATGAATATACATTTAGCATAGTGCATGCAATTGAACACTTTGTTGAGGATTCTTGAACAATATGGACAGTATCGAAAAATTTAAAATCTTTTGTTTGGTGGCACAAACTGGCTCGTTTATTGAAGTGGCTAGACAACTGGATATGCCACGATCAACCATTACTTATATTATTAAGTCTTTAGAAAAAGAATACGAAGTCCTACTCTTTCATCGCACCACAAGACAGGTAAGCCTCACCAATGAAGGGCAGCTTTTCTTAATTGATACCAAAAAATTATTGGACAATATCCAAACACTGCATCGTTTTAAAAGTCCATCCTATGCCATAGATGGTTATATCAGCATGGGGTTGCCACTATTGGCAGCAAGGGAAATTATTATTCCCAATATTGCACAATTTCACCAGCAATACCCCAACGTCACCGTGCGTTTTAACACCCAAGACAGCTTTTCCAATTTACGCGATGAACAATTGGATTGTGTTTTGCGTGTCGGTGGTCATGTTGATGACAATCTCATTGCCAAACAAATTGCCCAGTCAAAACAAATCACCGTGGCTTCACCAAAATACCTAGAACAATATGGTATCCCTCTAAACATACAGGACTTAAAACAACATTTGGCGATTGGTTACAGTGCGACATCAACCCAAAACAACCACACCTTATTTCATTTTGCTGAAGAAAAAATCAATTTAAAATCCATTTGCATTGTGTCTGATACCGAAAGTTATTTACAGTGTGCCCTAAATGGATTGGGAATTATCCAAATACCAGAAATAGCAGTGCAGCAATATTTGAAAAATGGCACTTTGATTGAGATTTTAGCAGACAGTGAACCATCCATTATTCCCATTCAATTGGTTATTACCCATAAGAAATACCGACCGCAATACCGACAAGATTTCTTGCAATGGGTTGAAGATATTATGCAAACTTACTGCAATAACCCTTAATTTTCATCATTTCGTCAATTATTTAATGATATCAATCACCCAATACCATCATTCATGATTGCTATATGCAATGGCAATTTCCATTGTGAAGCCTTACAAATTCACACCACCATTGCGCCACAATTTGAATAAAGTTCTGGGTGAATGTTGCATATTTTTTTTAAACATGGCAGAAAAAGCACTGCTGCTTTCATAACCCAAATCAAAAGCAATTTGTGTAATGCTGTTCCCTTTTTCCATGGCTAACAATGCTGATAATAAACACACACGTTGGCGCCATTGCCCAAAAGTCATGCCCAATTGCCCCACAAAAAAGCGAGAAAATGTTCGTAAACTCTTGTGGTGGGCCAATGCCCAATCCCCAGCATTAACATGAATACTGGGTTGGCGGATAAAATTTTGGCACTGCTCTAATAATTTGGGATCTTGCGGCAAAGGAATATGAATGGACACCGGTGTTGCTAGTTTCACCTCATGCAAAAGTAATTGCATCAACATATCATCACGCCCACCTATTTCATATAACAATGGGATATTTGGTGCTTCCAATAATAAGGCATGCATTAACGGTGTGACTGATAATACTTCGCAGTGCTGATGACGCAATGGCACAGATGCTTTAATGTACAAACTATGGGTAGAAACATTCAACATCCTAACCGAATGGGGCTTGAGACTGGGAATCCAAACACCACTATATGGTAAAACCAACCATTTGCCATCACTGGTATCCACCTCCATCATGCCACGAATGGCGTATAAAAATTGCGCACGTTCATGTACATGCGTCTCTAAAAATGCACCATCCGCATAAGGGGTTGCCAAGGCAACCACATCCCTTGGTGTATTTTCCTTATTTTGAATGCCCATTGGCCCCTTTCTTTTTTGGCAGAAATTCAATGTATGTTGACAGTTTAACGAATGTAAACAGCACCGTTGTTTTTTTATAATCATTTTTTTATTCATTTTGCCATGAAAGCAGCACCATGATTGTTATTCTGTGTTTTTTTGGTTTTATTTCGGGTATGACTACCGTGGTATTTGGTTTTGGTGGTGGCTTTATTACAGTCCCCCTGCTGTATTCTTATTTATTGCTCAATACCCATAACCATGCCGATTTAAGTGAACATGCTATGCAAATTGCTGTTGCCAGCTCTGCTTTTATCATGATCATTTCAGCTTCTTTGTCTACTTTCACTCACCACCAGAAAAAAAATATTGTTTGGCCCCAGATTTACCCCTTCCTTTGCACCATTTCTATCGGCGCTGGTTTGGGGGCATGGGTATCAACATGGGCAAATAACCAATGGATTCGTTGGTTGTTTATCGCCTATTTAATCATCACCATTTTAGATTGCTTTGTTCGGCCCGGCTTCATACAACAGAATAATACCACCGTGACAACAAATCACCATGATACTTACCTTGGCATAATTATTGGTATTGTGGCCGCTTTTTTAGGGGTTGGTGGCAGCGTCATGACGGTTCCTTTAATGCGTAGACGTGGTGTGAGCATGATTCAAGCTGCCGCCATGGCAAACCCATTAACCCTTCCAATGGCACTGACCAGCACCATCACCTATGCTCTGATTGCTTATTATCACCACCTTGATTTTGGTGCTGGTTTTGTTGGTTTTTTATACCTTAAAGGAGCCTTGTTGCTTATCATCTTTTCTTGGTTAGGCATCAAAACGGCTAATGTATTTATGCACAAACTGCCTGATACCCTACATGCAAAATCCTATCCCATTTTATTAACTATTGTGCTATTGGTTATGTTGTTTGCACCCAGTTAAAAGCTTGTTGGCCTTAATGGTTCTTTTTAGTGATTCCAACACTAGGCAACATTTTTTCAAAACTTGTGCATTGTATTAAAAATAAAAAACAGGCTAAAACAGCCTGTTTTCAACAAAGAAACCTTTATT
>JASLDB010000186.1 GCA_030151665.1 Neisseriaceae bacterium | reverse complement strand
GCAATGCGTTCTTTTAATTGTGCAACAGGCAACTGGCCCAAATTAAACATAAAAAAACGAGCATGTTGGGCGCTGGGCGCCAAAATAGCAGATTGTGCAGCCATGAACATCCCTTTCATTAATAATATAAACATATCATAGCAAAATTATCCCAAATTCTCGCTTGAATGTCTTTACTGACCCCATAAATAAATTAAAAAAGCCAAGGCAAAGCCTTGGCTAAAATCATACAGCCAACAAAGTTAAATACTGTCTTAAAATAAATGTCGCATACCCAAAGCCAAAGCCGAAACTTGGTATTGATCTTTGTGTTCAACAATCACATTTTGACCATTTTGAACAGCCGATGAATAGCTGGTTCCCAAGCCTTGTTTCATCCAACTGGCTGTTAACAACATGGTGGTGCGTTTTGACAAAGCATAATCCGCGCCCACAATCACTTGATCATATTTTGTATTGCTAAATTTGCCATAATTGCCTTTACTCTTCATGTCAAAACCATGCACATAAGAAGCACGAGGTGTCCAAGCACCCATGGTATAAGACGCGGTCAATACCGCTTCATGTCGTTTAGCACCTTCTTGACTGGCCAGTAAATAATCATTAAATCGGTTTTGCTCAGCTGCACTACCACTGGCTTGGGCAATATTATTGGCTCCACTTGTGAATAAATTCACGTCCTTACTTGCTACACCAAAACGATTTCTGTGTGATGCCAAACTATCAAAACCATCTGCATATTGCCAAGAACCCGCCACCAACAAACCATTGGCCTTGTAACCCACATTCAAGCGGTGTACTTGGGCACTTTTATTGCCAATATTCTCATGTCGATTGCCATTATTGTCATAAGTGACATTGGCACTGTGAGTGGATTTCTTGTACATACCAAAACCATATTTGGCAAAGAAGCCACTGTTTTCATAGTTCAGCCCCAAGTACATCACATCTGAACCTTTATTGCTTTGATTGCCATTATCATCTTGTTGCTTAAAACCACTTGCTGCTCGATTGGCACCTGTAGCCAAATGGATATTGGCAGAAAAACCAGCAATATTAGGCGTATCATAACGAACCGATGCTGCTATGCGTGGCGTGTGAACTCGCTCATAATAAGACAAACCATTATAGCCTTTGCCACCATCATAATCATATTCCCAAGGATCAGCATCGCGCATATCTGCATCAAATACTGTTCGCAAATTACCCACTCGCACCGTACCAAAATCGCCTTTTAAACCCAAAAATGTTTCACGATTAGACCAACCAGTACTGGTATTGCCTGCCAAGGAAACCGTTTGTTCAACTTGCCAAATGGTTTTCAAACCATTGCCCAAATCTTCTTGTCCTTTAAAACCAATGCGTGAACCATAATCACGAACCATGGTATCGGTTGACTGTCCACCTTTACCACTATTGTTCTTGACGCCCATGGTTTCTGTTCGCATGCGTTCTGCGCCAATGGCACCTTTCATCTGACCATACAATGTCACATCTGCCATTGCTGCTACTGGCAACAACATCAAACCCATGGCGATTGCGTTTTTTTTCATCCTCAAATCCTCTATTTCATTTTTATTGCACGTTTAGTGTGTTGTTATTGGCTGCATGTTTTGACATACTCTTTTGCATGTTTTTTAACCATGCCTTTGTTGTGTTATTGATTCAATATTTCAAAAATAAATAATCACACAGCAGCATAAACAAACTTCCATCCACACAACAATACAAAATAGGTCAGAACCCCCAAAAAAACTGCAAGCCATTTATTCTTATAAAAAAACAAGCCATCACACAATCAGCAAGAGCAATCTATCTATAAATACCCTTTTTAAGGTTAATCTTGGTGGATTATCATAGAAAATGTTTTGTTTCGACTATTTACTCATCAATTAGTAAATTTAAGGGCGATATTTGCATTGTGGTAGTAATCAGACAAATGGCGCAAAAAATAAAAGAACTGCACCCCAAAGGTGCAGTTCTTTTCATCATACGTTGTCTTGCTTAACGACTGGTATTGTAGTTTGGCGCTTCTTTGGTGATGGTCACATCGTGAACATGTGATTCATTCATCCCTGCAGAAGTGATTTCCACAAATTCCGCTTTTTCGTGCATTTGAGCAATGCTCTCACAACCCAAATAACCCATGCTTGAGCGCAAACCACCTACCAATTGGTGAACGATTTGAACGATAGGGCCTTTGTAAGCCACACGACCTTCAATGCCTTCTGGCACATACTTATCGCTGTTTTTTTCGGTATCTTGGAAATAACGGTCAGAAGAACCTTGACTCATTGCACCCAAAGAACCCATACCACGGTATGACTTGTATGAACGACCTTGGAACAATTCAATTTCGCCTGGTGCTTCATCCGTACCAGCAAAAGCGCCACCCATCATCACCGCACTGGCACCAGCTGCCAATGCTTTGGCGATATCGCCTGAAAAACGAATACCACCATCGGCAATCATTGGCACGCCTGTGCCTTTTAAAGCTTCTGATACATTGTGAATCGCTGTTAATTGTGGCACACCCACACCAGCAATAATACGAGTGGTACAAATTGAACCTGGGCCAATACCCACTTTCACACCGTCAGCACCAGCAGCCACCAAATCCAAAGCAGCTTGTGCTGTGGCAATATTGCCACCAATCACTTCAACTTGCGGATAGTTGTCTTTGACCCAACGAACGCGATCCAATACACCTTGGCTATGACCATGTGCAGTATCCACCACAATCACATCCACGCCGGCTTTAACCAAAGCAGCAACACGTTCATCGGTTTCTTTGCCTGTACCCACAGCCGCACCAACACGTAAACTGCCATTGTCATCTTTATTGGCATTGGGAAACGCTGTGGTTTTCAGAATATCTTTAACAGTGATTAGGCCTTTTAACTCCCAAGCATCATTAACCACCAATACACGTTCAACTTTGTGTTCGTGCATAATATCGCGAGCCACTTCAATGCTAGTACCTTCAGGCACAGTCACCAAGAAGTCGCGTGGTGTCATAATCGACTCAACCGTTTGATCCAAGCGTTTTTCAAAACGCAAATCACGATTGGTAACAATACCAACCACTTTACCGTCAGCAACCACAGGCAAACCAGAAACTTTGTGTTTGCGAGTCAATTCAATCAAATCACGAACCAATAAATTGGGTGCAATGGTCACAGGGTCTTTAACAATACCACTTTCATGGCGTTTAACCTTGGCAACAGCACGAGCTTGTTGTTCCACTGTCATGTTTTTATGAATAATACCAATACCGCCTTCTTGAGCCATAGAAATAGCCAAGCGAGCTTCGGTAACGGTGTCCATAGCAGCAGAAACAAGGGGAAGATTAAGAGTGATATTGCGAGTTAGATGGGTTTTGAGTGTAACGTCTTTTGGCAACACTTGAGAATGTGCGGGAACCAACAAAACGTCATCAAAGGTATAGGCTTTTTCCACGATGCGCATGATGAAGCAACTTTCTTTGTTCAACGAGAACCGATTATAGCAAAACCAAGCATGAAAAGTAAGCCACACTTTGCGCCAAATCAGCGACTAAACAAGATATTTTTTGTCAATTGCTTTAAACTTAGGGGTAAAATCTCTGCAAAATATAGCAATCTAATAATTTGTTAATTTGTAAAAATAAATTATAAATAGGAAAATCATGATGAAAAAAAATCTTGCTCAATGGCTTTTATTAATGTGTGGTCTAGGCTTCGTGGTAACGAGCCAAGCTGCATCTGATATTTACACTTGGAAAAATGGCTCTTCATCAACCTACTCTGATGTCCCTCGCAGCCTACAAACAGAAGGTGTTAATAAATTCAATGCCCGCACCAACACCGTAAAGCCTGCTACTGTTGCCAAAGAAAAAACCGATGCTGACGAACCAGCAAACCCAAATGAGTCAACGGATGAGGCTTTGGCCCGTAAACAAGCCAAATTAAATGCTGAAATTGCCGCTTTCAACAAAAAAACAGTTGAAGAAAACAAAGCCAAAGAAAAAGAAAACAAAGATGCCAACTGCAAAGCAGCACAATTTAACTTACAAAATATCCAAAGCGCACGATCTGCCAACAAAGATGCCTTGGTTCAGCGTTATAATGAGGATGTAAAACGCTATTGTAAATAATTGAAATGACCCACTCAGACAGCTTAAAACAATTTATTGCCAGTCTACCCAATTTACCCGGCGTCTATCGCATGATGGATGCTGGTAATCAGGTATTGTATGTTGGCAAAGCCGTAAACTTAAAACGCCGTGTGAGCAGCTATTTTCAGCAAAAAAACCTCGCGCCCCGTATCGCCCTCATGGTCAAGCAAATTGACCACATTGAAATTAGCATTACCCATTCCGAAGCCGAAGCGCTCATCCTCGAGAATAACTTTATTAAGGCATTAAGCCCCAAATACAATATTCTGTTTCGAGATGACAAAACCTACCCTTATTTAATGTTCAGTGGTCACGACTATCCTCAAATTTCTTATTACCGTGGTTCATTAAAAAAAAACAACCAATACTTTGGCCCATTTCCCAATGGTTATGCTGTACGTGAAAGCATTCAAATACTGCAAAAAGTCTTTCAACTGAGAACTTGCGAAGACAGTGTCTTTGCCAACCGCCAACGCCCTTGCCTTTTGCATCAAATCAAACGGTGCTCAGCCCCATGCACCCAAGCCATTGATCACACTCACTATCAGGAATCTGTTGCCCAAGCCACCGATTTTCTCAATGGGAAAACCGACACATTATTGCAATCACTCAACCAAAAAATGTTACAAGCTTCGGAAGATTGGCAGTTTGAACAAGCGGCATTTTATCGCGATCAAATTCAAGCATTGAGTAGCTTACAATCGCAGCAATACATCGATGATAACGAATCCACTGGCAAACACGATATTGACGTTTTAGCAGTGGTTGCCAGCCAAGGTTTGGTTTGCGTGCATTGGGTCAGCATCCGTCAAGGTCGGCAATTGGGCAGCAAAAACTTTTTCCCTAGCCAATTTGATGGCAACGATGGCACACCAATCGAAGCCTTACAGGCATTTATTGCTCACCATTACTTAGGCAAATTCAAACCCGATATTATTTTAAGCAACATGCCTGTGGACAAAGTGACTCAAGAAGCCATCACCCAAGACGGCCAACGGAAAATACAATTTATCCACAATACCATTGGTCAACGCAAAATTTGGTTACAAATGGCGATAAAAAATGCAGAAAATGCCATTAATCAACAACAACAGCAAAAGAATAACCAACAAATTCGCTTGCAAACCTTGGCTGATATTTTACAAATGCCCAAAATTGAGCGTTTAGAATGTTTTGATATTAGCCACACCCAAGGTGAAGCGACCATCGCCTCTTGTGTGGTTTATGACCAAGAAGCCATGCAACCCTCAGAATACCGCCGCTTTAACATCAAAACCGCCAAAGCTGGTGATGACTATGCCGCCATGCGTGAAGTTTTAACCCGCCGTTATGGTAAACTTTTGTCTTTAAGTCTTGCCCAAGAAGAAGAGCAAGGTGACAATACAGACAACAGCGTAAGCCACCAAGACATTAAATGGCCAGATGTGGTCTTAATTGATGGTGGCAAAGGCCAAGTTCGGATGACTTTAGAAGTTTGGGCAGAATTGGGGATAGATTTACCGATTGTGGGCATTGCCAAAGGACCCGAACGTAAAGCAGGTTTAGAAGAACTCATCATCCCCCACTTAGATGAAATCATGCAATTGCCAGAAAACAATCCAGCCTTGCATTTATTGCAAGTGGTTCGTGATGAGTCGCATCGTTTTGCTATTACAGGACATCGCGCCAAACGTGGTAAAGCCAGAACACACTCTAGCCTAAACGACATTCCAGGCATTGGTCCCAAACGACGAAAAAGCCTGTTAACTCGTTTTGGTGGCTTGCGTGAAATTAAAGCAGCCAGTGTGCACGATATTGCCCAAGTAGAAGGCATTAGTGCAAGCATGGCAGAAACCATTTATGATTACCTACATACATCTTGACCGTGTGGGCAAAGAAACACAGATATTAAAGAGAAGAGTATTACCATGAATTGGAACATTCCTATTTTATTGACTTGGCTACGTGTGTGGCTCATTCCCATTTTTACCTTATTGTTTTTTCTGCCCACCGGTTGGCTCTCCCCTCTTGCCATCAACCTAACTGCAGCCATTATTTTTGCTTTTGCCGCTGTCACCGATTGGTTTGACGGCTATTTAGCCAGAAAATGGCAACAGACTTCCAATTTTGGTGCTTTCTTAGACCCCGTTGCTGACAAACTTATGGTAGCAGTGGCCTTAATTTTGTTAGTGCACCTAGGCAGAACCCACCCTATCTACGCCATGATTATTATTGGCAGAGAAATCACCATCTCGGCTTTGCGTGAATGGATGGCACAATTGGGCAAAAGAAGCAATGTGGCTGTCGCCACAATTGGCAAATTCAAAACCGCGGCACAGATGATGGCTATTTTCTTGCTCTTATTGGGCAACCTACCCAATCTTTCCATTGACATACTTGGTATTGGTAACTTATTGATGCTAGTAGCAGTAATTCTAACCATTTGGTCAATGTGCTATTATTTAATGGCAGCCAGAAAAGAATTTCGCTAAATAATTACAATTTTTTTACAAAAAAGAGTTGACACTTTTTTCAAAAACCTTATAATACACATCTCTCAAGGCAACACAGCAAAACAAGCCAAGAGATAAAGTATTGCGGGAATAGCTCAGTTGGTAGAGCGCAACCTTGCCAAGGTTGAGGTCGCGAGTTCGAGACTC
>JASLDB010000197.1 GCA_030151665.1 Neisseriaceae bacterium | reverse complement strand
CAATTCATGTCGCACTACTCACACCTCCAACCGATGCTTTATCACAAATAGGCAATAAAAAAGCCGCCTATTGGCAGCTTGTATTGTGGTATTTCGATTGCTTTTATTTAGATTCACAATCAGCTTTGGTTACGGTTAGCTCGTGTTTGCCACCATCAACAAATTCATATGTGTAGTGAGCTTCAAAACCTTCTTTAAGTAGAGTCATCATAGCTGGGCACTGATTTTTCAATTCACCTTTAGCAGCATTCATATCAAAGGCATCAGATTTCACTTTGGCATCATTAAACTTAAATGTGTAGTTAATAGTATGGCCAGTTCTTTCAATTACAGTCAATGATAATGGACCCATATTGATAGGCAAGCTTTTCTTCATTGCATCCAGCTCTAAATCAGCCTTTTTAGCAGCTTCATCCGATACATTTTGTGCAGCAACAACGGCTGTTGACGCATCAGCACCAGATGCCACTGTTGCGCCATCATCTTTACCACCACAAGCACTAAGCATTAATGCCAACAAACCAATAGTAAGTGTTTTATTCACGATACTTCACCTATTTTTAATTAAAAAAGTGAATGGATTGTACATGAATTATTTAATTAGCAAAAATAGACAAAATTTGGCTGAAATATACTTGTCGCTTTTTACAATGTCCTACATTGCTATTTCTTCGCCACGAAAGCCAATTTTATACTGTCATCCCTTTCACTGATAAAAAATGCAACCTTTTTGTCTACTGATTAAAATTTAATTACTATTTATCAACCATAAATAAATAATTACACTATTTTATGAAATAAGCGTATCCATTGATAGGCATGCTTTACACGGTGTAAATTATTTTTATGTCATCTTTCTTGAACTAATTTCGAAGTTATTACACTAATATGTGAGTGATTTATTTATCACTTGTAAGACATATGTATCAAGAGTCATAACTAAAAAAGACCAGCAGAATATCGCTGGTCTATAATTTTTTAATCATCATTAAAATAAATACGCAAGAAAGTTCAACATAAATAGTATGGCTTAGGTGTGATTGTCAATATCAACACAGCCAATGATGATTCATGCTTATCTAGCACCATTACGGGCATTGCATCTGGAAATATTTGCAGGTTCTTGCCCTAATACACCACCCATTCCCATCTTATGGGCACCACATATTCCCAGATATAAGACACCAATAAATATCTAGCTATATGTAGTAGAAAAAGTATGTGTTTTGGCTAAATATTATTTTATGTAACCGACTACCTCTTCCTACTTCAAAATTTCCAAAGAATCTCACTGACTATTTTCGTATTCATAACCTATAAAATCTTTAGGATTGTTCGGTAATAGAAACTAAGTTATTATCAATATTAAATAAATTATTCATAATGCCTTCATCTTTGATAATGGGAGTGTGTAATGTTTATTGTTGGGCAAGGGTATTCAGGATTAAAAACGACAGCAATTGATGCTTCTGAGCTTAAAGATGCAACCATTCAAAAAATTCAGGCAATTGAAGGTGCGATAAAACTCACTATTCATAATGAATGGGAAGATATAACTGGCCTAGAAGCGATTGCAGAGCGTGTAATCGAGCTTAATGTTTATGGTGAATTCACTCAATACAAGGGGTTAGAAAGTTTCAAAAATGTGCAGGCTTTATGCTTATCATATGGACATAAGTATGATTTCAAAAAATTTGAGTACTTAAAATCTTTAACTTTAGCCAATTGGCACAATAATTATACAAAGGCCTTTCCTGAGTGTTTTCCGATGCTGGAAGAAATTAACTTGCAGTATTTCAAAGGGCATGATTTATCAATCCTCACTGGATTAAAAATGCTTAAACATATTACATTACATTGTGGGAGTTTAAAGAGTTTAGCAGGGCTTGAAAAAATACCTTTATTGGATTATTTACATGTTTCATTTCATCGTAATTTAGTGGATATTTCAGCCATTGATGCTTGTACAAATCTTAAAACCTTGGAACTTGTGAATCTTCCTAAAGTTGAGATGCTTGATGTTACTAATCATAAAGGTTTAATAGAACTTAAGATTGATGCATTACAGCGTTTAAAAAATATAAAATTTGATGACCAATTACCAGAATATCAGTTAGAAAACATCACTGTTTTTGAAGCAAAGATGCTGGAGAATCTAGCAGTGATTGGTTTTTGTCACCATTTAAAAGATGTGCGAGTTAGCCCTAAAGTCAATTCAAATATTGATATAGATATTTCAATGTGTTCATCTTTAAATAGTTTTGCGAGTCATTGTTATCTGAATAAAAATAATTTAAATAAATTATTACATAATATTGACCTAACTGATTTGTCACTATCTAAACATGATTCAGTTTCAGACTTTGAATGGTTAACGAAAGAGCATAATCTTAGGTATGTTTACGTATATTTTGATGGTAAAGAAATTCATTGGGAAAAAATATTTAGCTCTAAAATTTCAACATTGGATATTACATGTTGTAAAAAACTAAAAATAGAGTTATCTATCCAATAGATTGAAGATATTGCCAAAAAATATGTAAATAATTATCAAATAAAAAATATAGGAAATCGTTATCCTGTATATCAATTATTTATTTCAAGGGAGTAGTTTTAATAAAACTGTGTTGCAGTTTAGACTTTCTCTTTACAACTACTATATTTATAACTCATTTAAATGAGAATATACAATATCGGAATGGTATAGATATAAACGACTACCCTAAAGTGGTTTAAAAAATAAGAAATAGTACCTACAAATTTAAGAATAAGTGGTGTCTATAAAACAGGAATGGGTGGTGACTTTAAACAGTAGTTTGCAGAAATATTTCCAAAATTGCTAAACCAACGCACACTATTCAAAGGTATGCTTTATCACCCAGCCCCCATTAAACTAACAACTACCCTACCACATAAAAAAACCAGCCTATAGGATGAACATAGGCTGGCACAAGGTAATGTGTTTACACACACATCAAGAGAGATCTGAATTTTACTTTATATAAAAATACTTTACCAAAAGATTTATGCTATTGGTCTAATAAATTTATTAAATTACTGTTAATTCATAAGGGTTGACGGATTTTTTATTGTCCATATCCAAGTAAAAATAAAAAGGCCGTTTCAAAAGACATCATCAAAAATAATAAGGATGATTATGCAGAATATCATCGTAATAACTTTGGCACTTATCTCGCTATTGATTAAATTATAATTGATAACTATCAATTATAATTGAACTATTCCCAAATTTTATGAACTAAGCATTTCTCTTGATGTGTATGTTTTGCATGGCGGAAGTTATTTTCCGTCATGCTTTTTTTGAACTTATTCCAATAAAGACACACTAATGCTCAGGTGATGCATATCACTAAAGCAGCATAGACATCAAGATAAATAATAACAAGAAGACCAGCAAGATATCGCTGGTCTTTATATTTTAAATAATGGTGAAAAACAAAATGTAACCAGTTAAATGAAAGTTCTGAAAATCATGGTGCTTAATAAAGAACCAATGGCCACATTACCAGTGTTTAATTGTATTATCTTTAAAAGCCAAACCAATATAAATTAAGCTAATAACACCAATAGTTTGATTGGGGACAATCACACAAAGATGAATGATAGACAAAACCATGAATTTTTGGGATTGATACCCATACAACCAATGACCAATGATGCCAATCTGCAAAAAAGCATCAAGTTATGAAAACTCAACCAAACACACCGTTAAAAAAACAGCCCTAGGCTAAGGGATGCGTTACAATATCACTTTCTAGGGATAGTTATTAATAGGTTAATTATGTTGGTTTTGGGAATTGAATCGTCTTGTGATGAAACCGGTGTTGCGCTGTATGACACAGAGCATGGCATGCTTGCACACCAACTGCATACGCAAATTGCGATGCATGCACAATATGGTGGCGTGGTGCCAGAACTCGCTAGTCGTGACCATATTCATCGCTTGCCCCCATTAACCGAAGCGTGTTTACAAGAAGCTGGGAAATCCTACCAAGACATTGATGCCATTGCCTTTACTCAAGGACCTGGTTTGGGTGGGGCATTATTAGCAGGCACCAGTTTTGCCAATGCCTTGGCATTGTCTTTGAATATTCCTGTGATTCCAGTTCACCATTTAGAAGGGCATTTATTGTCCCCTTTATTGGCAGAAGACAAGCCTGAATTTCCATTCGTGGCACTATTGGTGTCGGGTGGTCACAGCCAATTCATGGCGGTTAAAGCCATTGGTGATTACCAATTATTGGGTGAAAGTGTTGATGATGCAGCCGGCGAAGCATTTGATAAAACCGCGAAATTATTGGGTTTACCCTACCCAGGCGGAGCAAAGTTGTCTGAACTGGCTAAATTAGGCACAGCCGATGCCTTTACCTTCCCTCGCCCTATGCTGCATTCTGGTGATTTAAACATGAGCTTTTCAGGTTTAAAAACAGCCGTATTAACTGCCGTGAATGAAATCAAAGCAAAAACGCAAAGCCACGATATTGCCGAACAAACCCGCAATGATATTTGCCGTGCATTTCAAGAAGCTGTGGTCGATGTTTTGGTGCACAAAGCCAAAAAAGCGATGAAAGAAACGGGTTACAATAAACTCGTGGTGGCTGGCGGTGTGGGGGCAAACTGGGCACTGCGTGAGGGTTTACGCAACATACCCAAAGCCCATGTGTATTTCCCGCCCATGGCGCTTTGCACCGACAACGGTGCCATGATTGCATTTGCCGGAGCCATGCATGGTGAAAAAGCACAAGAAACTGGTGCATTTACAGTTAAACCTCGCTGGCCACTGACGCAAATTGTTAAATCTTAAATACAAAAAAGGCTTGTTTCATCACAAGCCTTTTATTTTGGTGCCAATTAATTTAGCCATCTCCACCCAGATTTATTGGGCACTGGCCCAAGGCGCACGCAGGATTTCTTGGGCATTGTCATCGTAAAGAACCACTTCTCCATCACCTTCAACCATGAAAAAATGGCCTTTGTCACTTAAAAAGTGCCATGCCAATACCGATTCACCATCCACTTGTTGCTCAGGATCCCCTGCGGTAATACGATCCAAAGTCATGTCATTGGCTTCACACAACACCAAGACTTGCTTTAAATAATCGGGCGCAGCTTCCCATGCTTTTTCTTCACGGGCTTTCACATCAGGCACCAAGCTTGCCAATTCATCCAGTTTAGCTTGCCAAGCACTGTCGCTTAAGGCTTGTAAATCGGCTTGATTCTTTAAGAATGCCACATTCAAATCCACCAAGTCTTCGCTGTCTTTTAAGGCATAAAATGCATCATCAAATTGATTCAAATATTGTATATTGGCATCATCACCAAAATAATGGCCTTCAACAAAACCCATAAAGGTTTCTTCATCCATTTGATTCACAATTTGAATGGCTTTTTGCAATAAAGCATGGTGCTCTTTTGCCCCCATCGCCAACAAGCCAGACTCCACTTGATTAACCATGAACTCATCCCAACCACTGTTGTAGACAAATTGAGAAAAACCACCGTTATTCACTTGTGCCAAATAAAAATCCACAAAATAGCTTTGCAAAGCACTGGGGCAGATTTCTGCATACTCTACATAACGCTCCAATAGAGCATTAACAAAATGAATATTGCTGTAAATCACATCATAATCGTCATCAGATGCCAAACAAGCTTGGCTAATAACCACATTCTTTTGAATCAACACGGTGTTACATCCTTAAAAAAAGCCAGCAATTGCTGGCCATTGAATTCTTG